>JAZUOK010000191.1:0-2322 GCA_045604665.1 Eubacteriales bacterium
CCAAGATTCTTCCCAGAAGAGTCACCGGCACCTGTGCAAAGCATCAGAGAGAACTTACAACTGCAATCAAGCGCGCACGCCAGATTGCGATCCTTCCCTATATTAGTGACTAATTCCATCAAGGAGTAGAAAATGGAAGTATTGATTACAGTTCTTTGCTCTGTTATGATCCTGCTTTCTGTCTTTTTGGTAGTAGCAGTTTTGATGCAGAGTGGAAAAGATAATAGACTTTCCGGAACCATCGCCGGTGGTGCCGAAACTTTCTTCGGAAAGACAAAGGGCAAAACCATCGATCGCGTTCTTTCCAAAGTGACCACAATCGTATCTATTATTTTTGTGATCCTTGTGCTGTTGGTTTATGTGTTTAGCGGTATTGTCAGCGATAATAAAAAGGCTGACAGCAGCAACAACGCTTCTACCCAGCAGGAAGAGGTTGTAACCGAAGAGTAAGTGAAAGCGGAATCTGATTCCGCTACGGAAAAATGAAAGCTGCAGAAACCGTAACTGCAGAAAACTAAGATGTTCGGCGCGTAAGCGTCTTTGGAGGTAATTACTATGGCAAAGTGTGAAATTTGCGGAAAGGGCGTTACTTTCGGTCAGAGAGTATCCCACTCCCACAGAAGAACCAACCATGCTTGGAAGCCCAATGTAAAGAAGGTTAGAGCTGTTGTTAACGGCACTCACACCCGTGTTTATGTTTGCGCTCATTGCTTGAGAAGCGGCAAGGTTGAAAGAGTTTAATATTTCATTCAATAAAAAAGGTCTGTAATATTTACAGACCTTTTTTTTATTTGATTTGTTTTGCTTGCAGAAGACAGGAAGCAGAAAGAGGGAATAGGATCATTCCGAAAAGCCCGAAAAAGCGAAGACCGATAATAACAAGAAGCAGGGAGATCAGCGGATGCAGCCCGATGGAGGAGCCTAGAATTTTCGGTTCTGCGAATTGTCGGGTGATCAAGGTGGCAAGGTAAAGGACCAAAAGCCAGATCCCGAGAGAAATATTTCCCGAAAGAAGGGAGATCAAAGCCCAGGGGATCAGAACCGTTCCGCATCCAAGCACGGGCAAAAGATCGATCAGCGCAATGGTGAAAGCAATGCTGAATGCCCCGCGGATCCTTAAAAGAACCAGTCCCAAAAAAAGCTGGGAAAAGCTTAAGAGAAACAGCAATAGATACGCTTTTGTATAGCCACGAAGAGAGAGAAAGAATTGCTTTTTTAAGTTTGTAAACCACTCTCTCTTTTCTTTATTGATCTTTTTGGAAAAAAAGGAGGAGATTCTCTCCCAATCACAGGAAAAATAGTAACAGCTGACAAAGAAAATAATGCTGGATATGAAAAAGCGCGGGATAAATCCCATAAAAATCCCGATCCATTTTGGAAGGTTTTCTATGATCTTTTGCAGCCACCGCCCGAAGATATCCGGTAGATGAAAGGTGAACTGATCACTGAGATCCGTGTGCAAAAAATCGGAAAGATTGTTTCTTATCATTACGCTCTTTTCTTTGCAAAAATGGGAGATTCCTTCCATATTCTCCGATAAAAATTCAGTAAATTTTGCTGTGTAATGCAAAATCCTTTCTGCAAGAAGAACGGTGACTAGCGAGAGAAGGGAAAAAAAGATCAACAGAACCAGTACTGTTAAAATCCGTTTTGCAATTGGGGATAGGGGCGTTAGGCGAGCAAGGCTTTTTCGAATTCCTTCTGAAAACAAAAAGGCAAGAAAAATCGGAAAAATCAGAAAAAAAGCATATTTTATAACAAAGTATAAAAGAATCCCCGTCAAAACAAGAATAAAAAGATCGATCAGTCGAAGCCTTACTTTTTCCGTCATTTTTCCTCCCGTTCAAAAAGTATACTTTTATTTTCCTCCGGAAAGATGGATAATATACAAAAAAACGCAGGATTTCCTGCGTTTTTTGATTCCTTTTTGGAGTGCTTTAGCGAATGAAGCTGGTGCGGATCGCCTCTTCCTTTTCCGGGAAAGAGATTCCGTTTTCACGGCCCAATCGGATGCATTTGATCAGCCAGGCCATATTTTTTCCCAAGCTCCGCATGATTTGAAGGCCTTCCAAATCTTTTTCCACCTCTTCCGGTGTTTGTCCGTGAACCATATTCCAATATTGACCCGATACGATGGGCATAGAGGAAATGGTAAAATACTTGTTCATTTGATCAAAGGCCGCACTGGCACCTCCTCTTCGGCAAGAAAACACTGCGCAAGCAGGCTTTCCGGCAAAGTGCTTGGAGGAGGAGAAAAAGAGCCGATCCATAAAAGAGGTGATCGCACCTCCTGCCGCAGCATAATGAACGGGCGACGCAACA
>JAZUOK010000192.1:0-1727 GCA_045604665.1 Eubacteriales bacterium
GGTTAAGCCGATTACACGGGAATAGGAGAGAACGCCGTCCTCTTGCCCCATGGCTTTCAAGTATGCGGTGTTTGTGGTGCTCGCCACCTTGGAGAAAAAGGAATCCCGATAAGGCTCAAAAAACGCACTGTAAAAGGCCATATCTGCGAAAAAAGTGCTGTCAAGATCTTGGAGAATGCTGTTTGCTCGGTCTCTGTCGATCCTTCGGCAGGTGGAAATAAAATCATCTAAAAGAAAGGAGGCGCCGCAGTAGCGAAGATAATGATCCTCTGATTCCATCAGGATCACCGCGGCGAGAAAATTGCACTCGTTTTCCGGCGCGATCCCACGGGCGTGACAGCTTTCGTGAGCAAGGCTTGCAGTCACGATAAAATGAGGATAGTTGGTATTTACATTGGCTTCCCCGGTAAAAAAGCCAAATACCCCCGAAAGGTGGGTGTAGGTCAAAAGGGGCGAGGATAAAAAGACTTTTCCTTCATAGCCCTTGTCCTGATAAAAGGGATTTCGTTTCCCGAAGGCATTTGCGGCCTGATTGACCTTTGTCTTTACCCGGTCAAAGGAAGGGGGAATACTTTCCCCTTTTTCATTTTGATCGATCTTCTTTGCAGAGGTGTTTACGATTTTTACAAGGCTTTCCAAAGCAAAGAAGATCTCTTCCTCTGCAATTTCTTCAGTGTTCAGTGCCATGTGATCTGCGGTGCTCTTTCGGTAATAAGAGGAAGCAAAGGAAAGGGCGAAAATGTCCAGCACCGAAAAAGCCAGGATCAGCGCGGCAAGAAGAAGGGGTAAAATTTTTGCTTTTTTCTTCCTGTAAAAGGAAACGGGAATAAAAACCAGAAGAAAGAGAAGATAAACAATAAAAAGGAAGATCAGAATTTCAAACAGAGAAAAAGGAAAAAACGATGTGAGCCCTCCCAGAAAAAGCCGCACAAAGCGTGCAGGATAAAGAGAAAACCATTCGGAAAAGTCGGGAAAAAGGGGAAATAAGATAAGAAGACCCAGACAAAAAACAGAAAAAATGCCCAATATAACAAGGGGCAAGCGGCAATGTGTTTTTTCTCTCATTGTATTCTCCTTTCCTTTTTTCTTCCTTTATTATACATTTCTTTTATGAATATTCTATGATAAAAGCCCCTTTTTCGCAAGGCTTTTTTCTTTTCCGAAAAAAATTGAAAAAAATGCTAAAAAACTCTTGACAAAGAGTGCGCTCTGTGCTAATATTGGTTCATCGCTTTAGCACACTAAATTGCTAAAACAATAAAATGTTGAAATATACAGACAAAAAAGGAGAAACATCATGAAAAGAATTTTAGCACTTGTACTTGCATGTCTTATGCTGGTATCCTTTGCCGCTTGTGCAAAGGAAGAGGATAAGTCCATTGTAGTAGGTTACACCATTTACGAGCCTATGAACTACAAGGATGAAGACGGAAAGCTCATCGGTTTTGATACCGAGCTTGCTGAAAAGGTATTTGCAAACCTTGGCTACGAAGAAGTGATCTTCCAGGAGATCAAGTGGGAAAACAAGTACACCGACCTGAACGGCAAGTCCATTGAAGTCGGAGGCCAAGCGGTCTTAGGAAGACAAGGCATATTATCAACTCCTTGGCACACAGAACGACATGGCTACGATCCGACTTTATTTGCAAACCTTGGCTACGAAGAAGTGATCTTCCAGGAGATCAAGTGGGAAAACAAGTACACCGACCTGAACGGCAAGTCCATTG
>JAZUOK010000193.1:0-2443 GCA_045604665.1 Eubacteriales bacterium
ACCTTTTTCTCGAAAAAGGTACAACGAAGTCGCAACCGATTTTACAAAGTTTTATTCGGTTTTTGCAAGAAAGGCTTTCAACCGAGGAGAAGTCGGAGGCCAAGCGGTCTTAGGAAGACAAGGCATATTATCAACTCCTTGGCTCACAGAACGACATGGCTACGATCCGACTTACCTTTTTCTCGAAAAAGGTACAACGAAGTCGCAACCGATTTTACAAAGTTTTATTCGGTTTTTGCAAGAAAGGCTTTCAACCGAGGAGACTTTGGGTTTGTGAAAAGTTCTTCGGGATCCCCTTCCTCCGCAATGACACCGTCCGCCATAAAGATCACCTTGTCGCTGATCTCACGGGCAAAATGCATTTCGTGGGTAACGATGATCATAGTAATGTTCTTCTCTGCAAGCTCACGAAGTACCTTTAAGACCTCGCCCGTTAGTTCCGGGTCAAGAGCACTGGTGGGTTCGTCAAAGCAAAGGATCTTAGGTGAGAGCATCAGCGCACGGGCAATGGCAACTCTTTGCTGCTGACCGCCGGAAAGCTCACAGGGGAAGTTTTTCGCCTTTTCCGTAAGTCCCACCTGGTCCAAAAGCACATCTGCATGGGCTTCGATCTCCTGAAAGATCTCCTTTTTCTTTTCCTTAAAATCTTCTCTTTCCTTGGCAAGAAGCTTCGGTGCAAGACACAGATTTTCCTTTACGCTATACTGAGGGAAAAGATTGAACTGCTGAAAAACAAGTCCGAAATTCATTCTTCTTTTTCGGATCTCATCGTCAGAAAGATGCACATGCTCTGCGGCGCAGAACAGCTTTTCACCCTCTAAATAAAATTCTCCTTCATCAGGCTCGCAAAGGTAGTTGATACAGCGCAAAAGGGTGGTTTTTCCGCTGCCGGAGGAACCGATAATGGAAACCACCTGGCCCTTTTCCATGGAAAAATCAATTCCCTTCAGGACCTCGGTCTTTCCAAAGCTTTTGGAAACATTTTTCACTTCAAAATATGCCATATCACGCCCTCCTTACGCCTTAAAATAGGACAGCTTCTTTTCAAGCTTGCCTAAGAGCACGGTCAAAGCACCTACAAAGATCAGATAGAATACGCCCGTGTAGAAAAGGGGCCATACCAGAGCACGGGTAGCGGCAAGCTCGTTCGCCTGCTTGATAATTTCGCACACCATGATACTGTTGGCAAGAGCCGTATCCTTGATAAGGGTAATGATCTCGTTGGACATGGGCGGCACGATCCTTTGGATCACCTGCTTCAAAACGATCTTAAAGAACACCTGTCTCTTGGTCAGTCCCAAAACATAGCCTGCCTCGTGCTGACCCTGGGAAATGCTCTCAATGCCGCCACGGTAGATCTCGGAAAAATAGCAAGCGTAGTTGATCACAAAGGCGATGAGAACTGCAACAATTCTACCTGCATCCTTAATTCCGTAGGCAAAGGCCCAGCGGTCTACATAACTAAATACCGGGGTATCAAAAAGTAGACCCGGTACATAAAAAATAATAAAGATCTGGAGCATCAGCGGAATACCGCGCACGATCCAGACAAACACTTTCGTCAGATACTTCAAGGGCTTAAAGCTGCTCATGGAACAAAGGGCTATAGGCAAGCCAAGCGGTGCGCCGCAAAGCAGCGTCACCGCAAAAATGAGCATCGATATTTTGAAGCCATCAAACAAAAATGATGTTACTTCTAAAAATGTCATATTGTCTCCTTCGGCCTGCCCCGATTATTTCTGATCTGCAAAATCGGTGATGGCAGTGTTTTCTACACCGTACTTTTCAGCAAGAGCCTTGATGGTGCCGTCCTCGCCGAGCTTTTCAAGCTGAGCATTTACCTTTGCGGTAAGGTCAGAACCCTTGCGGAAACCGATGGCGTAGTATTCAACATCGCTGGAAAGCTCTTCTGCGATCTTCAGATCCGCATAGTCGCCCTTACCAACATAGCTCTTTGCAAGCTGAGCGTCGAGCACTGCAGCATCGGCAGAACCGGATTTTACTTCCATCAGACAGTCGGTCTGTTTGCTGACACCCTTAACCACTGCGCCGTCAAATTCGCCGGCATAAGATTCGCCTGCGGAGCCTGCTTCTGCAACAACAGTCATTGCGGAAAGATCGTCAGCGGTTGCAATGGCAGAATCAGCCTTTACAACGATAACCTGTCTGTTTTCCATGTAGTTGTAAGAGAAGTCAACCTTTTCTTTTCTTTCAATGCCGTCATCGTCCTTGGAGTTGCAGGTAAAGCCGTTCCAGATGCAGTCAATGGAAGTCGGATCGTAGCCATGTCGTTCTGTGAGCCAAGGAGTTGATAATATGCCTTGTCTTCCTAAGACCGCTTGGCCTCCGACTTAGTTGTAAGAGAAGTCAACCTTTTCTTTTCTTTCAATGCCGTCATCGTCCTTGGAGTTGCAGGTAAAGCCGTTCCAGATGCAGTCAATGG
>JAZUOK010000194.1:0-9089 GCA_045604665.1 Eubacteriales bacterium
CAAAAGAAAGTGGGTTTTTCAAAAAGTGACAGAAAAAAAGCACCCGAAAGGGTGCTTTTCTTTATTCTTTGATATCGGTAACAAGGTTCTTGATGGCATCGTGGAAGATACCCATATCAACGGAGTGGGCGATGTATTTTACACCCAGGCTTCTCCATTTTCTTGCATTTTCCAAGGTGTCGGTAAAGGTTCCTACACAAATATTCTTTTTCGCGCAAAGAGCTACGATCTCTTTCATTTTTTCTTCTACCAAGGGATGGTCGATCTGACCGACTACACCAAGGGACTGGGAGAGGTCGTACGGTCCGATGAAGATGACATCGATTCCTTCTACTTCGAGGATTTCGGGCAGGGCATCGATTCCCTCCTGACCCTCGATCTGAAGAACGGTCACGGCCGTGTTGGCATCCTTAAAATACTGGAAACGGTCCTTTGAGGAGTAGTTTGCGGCACGAACGAAACGGCACACGCCTCTTTCTCCTACAGGGCTGAATTTGGTGCGGCGAAACACATCTTCTGCTGCCGCGCGGCTGTTGATCTGGGGAACCTGAATGCCCCCTGCGCCGATATCAAGGGCTTCTGCCATAACAGAAGGATTTTCTTCCTTTACGCGGATAATGGGGAACACCCCGGAAATTTGTGCGGCGCGAATGAGATTTTGCGCACTGCGGATGGTGTTGGGGCCGTGCTCCAGGTCAATGATCACAAAGTCAAGACCTGCAAAGCCTGCACATTCAATGATGGCAGGATCCTCGGTTTTGGAGAACATACCTACCACGCCCTCTTGTAATTTTTTCTTAAAGGTTTCGATCATAATATTTTCCTCACATTTCTCCTCGCATCGTTTTCCGAAAATCGGTGGGGTTCATTCCCATCTCTTTTACAAAGACCTCGGAAAAATATGCAGGGCTTTCATAGCCGCAAGCAGCGGCAATTTCGACAATTTTGTTTTCTCCGCTTAAAAGGAGAAGCTTTGCTTTTTTCAAGCGTTCGCGGTTTTTAAATTCCTGAATGGTAACGCCTGCTCTCTTCTTAAACAGGTGTCTTAAATAGTGGGCACTGAAGAAGACCTTTTTTGCGATATGTTCCACGGACTCATTTTTTTCCAGATTCTCGATGATATACGCTTTTGTCCGATCGATGATCTCGTCTTCGCAGGTTTCACTTTCACTCTCGGCGCGCCTTACAAGGGTGATGATTTCATTCAGAGTGTCAATGGACGCTGTTTTTTTGTATTCTTCGATGAGTTTATCCAGGATTTCCGCTTGGATATGGTGGATATTGGTGCAGTTGATATTGTAAGCGTTGAAAATGCGCTCGGTTACATGCTCCACCTTGCCGCCCTTCTGAAGGGCCTTTCTTTCGCTGTCGCTGAAGCAGTAGGGGTTGGGGTTTTCACCTTTGTATTCACCCAGTTTATACACGACCTGCTTTAAGAAGCTTTTTTCATCCACAAGCTTGCCCGATAAAATATCCTCTTCCGTAATGCGGCAGGTGAGAATCTCACGCTCGGAGGAAAGGGCTTCTTCCAATGTCTTTTTGAAGCACCCTCTGTCTCTGTCGTAGGTAATGTGAATGGCACCGTCTTCCGTGACGGTGGCGTCGGGATAGGAAACCCGTCTTCTCTCGTCAAGAAGGAGGTGATAGGGGAAGGTTTTGCCGTCGTCCTCGGAGAGAAGGGCGGTAAGATTGTTCCTTCCCTTGTTTTCATAGTGATTGATGAGAAGCACCCTTCCCGAAGGGAGGCGTCTGATATGGAAACGGGAGCTGGGTCCGCCGTAATTGGTGGCGAAATCCTCGCCCCAGTGAAGACCGCCGTCGAAGGAATCTGCCGCGCCGATGCCGTAGGAGGTGCGGACAAAGCAGCGAACGGTACCGTTTTTCATTTCCAGAAACATGTGCTCGTCAAAGCTGCGTTTTTTTACATCGGCAAAGCCAAGCTTTTTGAAGGTTTTGCCGTTGTCATAAGAAGCATAAGCAAAGGAGCCCTTGGGGGTAATGGGAGAGTCCCACTCGGGACCGAGGGTTCTCACATCGGTATTCCACACTGCAAGGGGAAAGAGCCATTCGCCGGAGGAAAGTACGGTGGGCTTATTCATACAAACATTGTGACCGATGAAAAATTCCTTGCCGAATTTAATTTCTTCTGCATCCGGATCCTCGCAGATGGCGGCCCAGGTGCCGTCGTCGGGGCACCTCGCCCAAATAAGCCAGAGCCGATCCAAAGGGTCGATCCAAAGGCAGGGGTCAAAGCAGCGGTAGCCTTCTTCATAGCAGACCGCTACGGTTTCGTTATAGTTTTTGCCGTCCTCGGATATCATCAGGACAACATGGTTTCCGATATCCTCTTTGATGCCGCCGGAATAAAAGGTCAGAAAATGGCGGCCTTTTTTGGTTACTTCAATCCCGGGAATACCTACCCAAAGATTGTTTTCGGGCATAAAGGGGGCAAATTTCAATTTGTCGGTAATGAGCACATTTTCCCTCCTTTCTTTTGTACCAATATTATAAAGCCTTTTTTTTACTTTTTCAATAACAAAACGGTTTTTCTTTTCCCCCTTGTAAAAAGGAAAAAGCTTTTGTATAATAAGAAGGAAAGAAAAAAGAGGTATTTGTATGAAAGCGGTAAAAAAGATCGATATACATGCCCACGCGGTGCCTTGGCCGAATTTAACGCCACCTTATAAAAAAGGCGGCGGAAGAAAGCTTTCCGTAGCGGAGCTTTTTTCCGAATATTATGAAAAAATCGGTGTGGAAAAGTGTGTTTTGCTCCCTGTTGTCTCGCCCGAAGGGACTATGGAGCCCGTAACCAGCGAAATGGCCTGTGTTTCGGCTATGGAAAATTCTGATCGGGCTTTTTGGTTTTGCGGTGTAGACCCAAGAGCCATATCCAACAAAGAAGGTGCAAACCTCGGGTATCTTTTGGAGCACTATAAAAGCCTTGGCGCAAAGGGTGTGGGTGAGGTGACGGCAAATCTTTATGCCGACGACAAGAAAATGGAAAATCTTTTTTCTGCCTGTGCGGCACTGTCTATGCCTGTGACCATTCACATTGCAAAGGATGCCTTGGGGGGATACGGCATTATAGACGAGATTCATCTGCCGCGCCTTGAAAAAATGCTGAAAAAATATCCCGATCTTCGGATTTTGGGACACTCTCAGCCCTTCTGGAGTGAGATCGGTGACAATGTGACCGAGGAAAATCGGGGGAAATATGTAAAAGGCAAGGTGGAAAACGGAAATCTGATCCGACTTTTAAGAGAGAATGAAAATCTTTTGTGCGATCTTTCCGCAGGGTCGGGCGCCAATGCCTTGATGCGTGATCGGGAGCACGCGGCAAGATTTATTGAAGAATTTGCCGATCGCATTTATTATGGCTGTGATATTTGTATGTCGGGATCTAAATTTCCCTTTGAATTTTCCGCTTTCCTTTTGGATATGGCGGAAAAAGGGGAGATCAGTGAAGAAGACTACCGAAAGATCTGCTATAAGAACGCGGAAAAGCTTTTAGGGATATAAAAAAGAGCCGAAAGGCTCTTTTTTCTTTCATCAGTCATTTTTTAAAGAGGAGATACAGCTTTTGCAAAGGTAAACGCTGCCTTCGATTTTCAAAAGATTCACGGTGGTTTTGCAAATAGCACAACTGATATTATGGTTTTATGCAATTTTCGCATAAATGTCAATATGCAATTTTCGCATATTGTATCATAAAGACGGTGATGTTGTATGTATCAAAGGATTCGGGATTTAAGAGAAGATCGGGATTTGACCCAAGCAAAAATGGCAAAGCTTTTGAATCTTTCTCAATCTACATATTCCCGTTATGAAAGCGGTGCCCTGGATATTCCCAGCGGCGTTTTGATTCGTTTGTCAAAAATCCATGGAGTTTCTGTGGATTATCTTTTGGGATTGGAATAAAAAAAGAGCCGAAAGGCTCTTTTTTGTTTTATTTTACGGGGGTCAGATGCTTTTTTGCTTCTCTTGCGCGCATTTTTCTGCGGCGAAGCTTTTGTTTTTCCGTTTCTTTTTGTTTTTCGTGGCGTTTTTCTTTTTCTCCGTAAAGCTTTTCCAGTGCTTGATCCATCAAGAAAATCTCACGGGTTACGCGGACATTTTCCCCTTCACAGCGAAAGATCTTAAAGCGCACCAGATATTCCTTGCCGCAGCTGCAGGTGGTACGAAGGAGAAATTTATGTGCATTTTGGGGAATGGGATAGCGCGGCTCCAGAAAATCGTCACAGTCGGGACAGGGAATGGGAGTGGTGGAAAGCTCCTTCAAGGCTTCTCCCCGATTTTTGAAGGTGATTCCGATCTCGCAGGTATCAAGAGGCCTTTGAACGATATCCCCTGCCAAAAGGGGATATTCCTCCATACCCTTTTTCATATCCAGATGACGGCAGATCAGCGCGGTACTGCGCGCATCGCAAAGGGCGTCGTGTGCCTGAAAGGGCTTTTCGCCTAATTTTTCAATGGCGTCCTCCAAGGCGTATTGCCGCATAACCCCTTCGATCTGATGGGCGTAGAACACCTGCAGGTCAAAGGATTCGGGAATAAAGTCCTCGTCCATAGAGAAAAGACGGAGATTGTCCCGTAGCATGGGAACATCATCCGGTCCCCAGGTGAGAAAGACAAAATCCTTTCCGCAGAATTTGGAAAGCTTTTTGAAGGCTTCGGGGAAGGGCAGACCCTTTTTTACATCTTCATTCCGAAGGCCTGTAATGCGAGACACCTTGCGGTGCATTTTACGGTAATACTGAGGGCGGACCAGAAGGTCAAGCTCTTTTTTGATCTTAAAGCGCTTATTTAATTTTACGGCGCCGATCTGTACGATCTCGCCTGTAAGATGCACAGGGTTTTCCACCGTTTCCTTATAATAACGAGGCTGGTTCCATTCCAGATCCAGAACAATATAGTTCATACATAACTTCCTATCATTTATTCCCTATGAGTTTAACCGAGGAGTCGAAAAAAGTCAATAGGAAGCCTTCTTTGTCATTCCTTTTGCTCTGCGGGGTAGGTCAAGGTCACCTCTATCATATTGAGAAGGTTCATTTTCTCTTCCCCACGGTACCAGTTTTCAAAGGGGGCGTGCTCCAATTTCTTTCTTTCCTCTATATAAGAAGAAAGGTATGCGGCCGCCCTTTTTCTGTGAACAGGGTTTTTTGTGCGATCAAACACAAAAAGCTCTTTTGCCCAGTTTTCAAGGGCTTCCAAGTAGGAAATAAACATTAAGGTTTCGTCAAAATAGGGCAGATGGTCATATTTTTTGCATTTTTCCTTTAATGCCCCAAAGGCAAGAAGGCTTTCTTCCAAACGCTTTTCCCAGTTTTTGCCCGGCACGGGGATCTTCTTCAGAGTTCTCAAACCCAAAAGGCGGATATCCCCGTCGTTAACGAGAAAATAGGGGAAGGGGGTTTTTCTTTCCACCACATCAAAAAGCTTTTTTCTTGCAGGGGGGAAATCCTCGGAAGTTCCTGCCATAATGCATTGGAAGTACTCGGGATAGAAGAAGGAAAGTTCTTCATTTCCGAAATAATCCTTTGCAAAGGCTTTGTGAAAGGCATCCAGGTCGATTTTGTCCCGATCCCAAAGGATGCGGCTGTTAAAATAGGCGCTGTAAAGCACTTCTCTTACATTGGAGACATTTAAAATACTGTATTCCGTATCTCCTTTTTGAATGGCCAGGTCGTAATTCCAGAGCATTTTTCTCGGGTCGTTGCCGGGGGCCAGGTGAGGGCCTGCGCCCCAATAGGCTGCGTGGTAATAAAGACCTGTTTTACGGTCTTTGGAGCGAGGGGTGGTGAAAAAGTCACTGCTCATCATCTGTGTACAGCCTACATCGGAGAAGATGGGCATTACCCCTTGGGGCAAAAGAAGGGTGCCTTCCGTATACATTTTTGCCCCTTCCATCCAAAGGGTGGCGGTGGAAAGGAAGTTTTCACCTACTTCGCTTTTTATCAGATCAAACTGGGTCTGAATGGCTTCGGTGATCACCTTGCCCCATTCTTCATACAGGACCTTTTCATCTCCCGAGCCCCAAACAGGCTCGTCGCCCTTGCCACGAAGCCCCAGCTGCCAGATCACATTGTGGCCGTATTTTGCCCACAGCTTAATATAGTGCTCCCACACATCCTTCATTCTTTCTTTTTCGGCGGTGAAGGACGAAATGGGTTTTTCCCCTTTTCGCTTAAAGTAGTTATCCTTTGTCCAGAAGGAAACACCCACAGGCTCTACATGGTGCTGGGTCACATAAAAGCCTCTTTCCACGCATTTTTCCACCAAGGCTCTTTCAAAGGGGCGATCAATATCAATCAGAGATCCGGGAATAATGGTATTGATCCCAAGGCGAAGGGCAGTCTCCAAAATTTCATCCAGACTTTTTACATCGCAAACATCCCCGTAGAAGGGGTAATCGATCTCTCTTTTACCGCCGCTTTTGATGCGCTTTGTGAGAAGGTCCTCGTCGTTGAGAAACCAGCCGCGGAAGCGGAAGGTGTGGGGATGATCACCGAAGATCTCTTCTGCCAGAAATTCTTTTTTTTCGGGGACGGATAAGGTGAAGCGGTGGAGCGGTAAAATACCCAATTTTTCCGAAAGGGCGTAAATTCCCCACATGGCGCCCCGTTTGTCTTTTCCCAAGACCAGGATCCTGTCGGGAATGATCGCCACCCGGTATTCCTCTTCCTTTTCGGGGATCTTATCAAAAAAGGGAGCGGTGTTTTCCAGATAAGCACTATCGGCTACCGTGCCGATGGAAAGGATGTTTTCTCCTATCTCGTTTTTTTCCAGAACAGGGACCGTTTTGCCTGTTACCAAAAAAAGATCTCTTGCAAGATCAAGGGCAGCATATTTTAAACAGATATCACCATAAAAATGGATTGCCGAAAGGTTTTCAAGTTTCACTGTATTCACTCCTTTCCTCTATTTTACACTTCTTTTCCCCAAATGAAAAGATTTGATTTAATCATTGAAATGAACAATTTGACAAAAAAACGGTCTTTTTTTGAAAAATAAGGCTCTTTTGTTGACTTTTTCGACCGAAATCAAGTACAATGAAGAAAAGGAGGGGAGCATGTGGCAGCTGTTTGGACAGTAGAGCATCGCGCCGCACTTCGTGTGGAGCATCGGGAAGGCTTTCGGTTTGCACCGAAAAAGCCTGTAGAGGTGGCACGCCTGATCCTGGTTCTTCAGGGGAAGGTGGAGGTGACCGCCCGGGAGACGGTTTTTTCCGTTTCGGAAGGAGAAGGAATTTTTTTGCCCCAAGGGCTTTTGTCTTCTGCTGAGTATACCGAGAAGGAAAATGTGACCCTTGTATTTCGCTTTTTGCCCATTTCCGGTCCGATCCCGAAAGGCCCCACGCTTTTTCCCAAAAATGATATGGCACTTGGGGTGGCCCTTCGCTTTGCGGAAGAGATAAAACGGGATCCCAATGCCGACGGAAACTATGCCCTTTCAAAATTCTATCGAATCCTTTCTTATTTGACAGAGGAGGAAGCGGTTTCCGAAAAGAGAAAAAAGCTTTTGCCTGCCCTTTTCCATATCGAGAGGAACTTTACCCGTCAGGAAAAGGTGGAGACCTGGGCGAAAATGTCCTTTATGAGTGAGACTGCCTTTCGGAAGCTTTTTCGGGAGGAGATGGGTACATCTCCCATTGATTATCGAAACCGCCTCCGTCTTGAATTTGCCGAGGAGATGCGAAACGAAGGGGTCTCTGTTGCGGATGCGGCAGAAAGCGCAGGCTTTGGCAGTCCGTCCTTTTATCTTCGCTTGCGAAAAAAAGAAAAGGCTAAGGAGAACAGAACATGAAGATCAAACAGATCAAAAAGACCTGGAAGGATTTGGAACTCTTACCGAAATTGAAGATCGTAACCCCTGTAAAGCCGTGGTTCTTGTTCGCGCTTTTGATCCGTATTCTTTCCATCCCTGCCCTGTTTGCCACCCGTTTTTCCTTTCGGGACCTGAGAGGGGACAGAAAGGAAGAGGGCCCTTATCTTATTTTGATGAACCATTCCAGCTTTCTGGATCTGAAAATGGCATCGAAGATCCTCTTTCCCTTAAAGTATCACATTGTAGCTACCACCGATGCTTTTGTGGGAAAAAGTCTTCTGATGCGGCTCATCGGCTGTGTACCGACACAAAAATTTGTTACCGATGCCAGTCTTGTTCTCACCTTGATGCGCCTTGTAAAAAAGAAAAAGACAAGTGTACTTATGTATCCCGAGGCAGGGTATTCCTTTGACGGAAGGGCATCTATTTTACCCGAGTATCTGGGAAATTTTGTAAAAAGGCTGGGTGCACCCGTTCTTCTGATCCGAAGCGATGCAGGGGCATATCTTCGGGATCCCTTGTATAACGGACTGCGCCTTCGCAAGGTGAAGGCCGGTGCCGATCTTACCTGCCTTTTTACAAGAGAAGAGATCCGCTCTCTTTCAGGGGAAGAGATCCAAAGAAGACTGGCGGAGGCGTTTTCCTTCGACCATTTTCGTGTGCAGCAGGAAGAAAAAATTGCCATCACCGAAAAAAGCCGTGCTACGGGGCTTGAGAGGGTCCTTTACCGCTGTCCCCACTGTGAAAAGGACGGGGTGATGAAGGGAGAGGGCGAAAGTCTTTTCTGCCTTTCCTGCGGTGCCAGGTACCATCTTAATGAATACGGAAGCCTTTCAAGAGAAGATGGAAAGGCCCTCTTTTGCCACATTCCCGATTGGTACGATTATGAAAGGGAATCTGTGCGAAAAGAAATTGAAGAGGGAAGATATTTTCTCCATGTGCCGGTGAAGGTGGGGGTAATCTGTGACCATAAAGGAATGTATATGGTAGGAGACGGAACCCTTACCCATACAAAAGAAGGCTTTACCCTTATATCCGATGACAAAAGCTTTTCCTATCAGCAGGATACCCGTGCATCGTACAGTCTCAATGCGGATTTCTTCAAGTCGGATCGTAGCCATGTCGTTCTGTGAGCCAAGGAGTTGATAATATGCCTTGTCTTCCTAAGACCGCTTGGCCTCCGACTTCTTATATCCGATGACAAAAGCTTTTCCTATCAGCAGGATACCCGTGCATCGTACAGTCTCAATGCGGATTTCTTC
>JAZUOK010000195.1:0-3402 GCA_045604665.1 Eubacteriales bacterium
TATCGGGATAGAGTTCAACAAGGATCTTTTCTCCCGTGGCCATCTGAATGCAAACATAATTTGTCACTTTTTCGGTAGGAACAAAGGTCACTCCGTCTATCTCAACAGGTCCTTCTTTTTCATCTTCTTTTCCGCAGGAAAAAAGACAAAACAAAGAAACAAGAGCCAAAACCAAAGCCAAAATACGAACACTTTTTTTCATCGGTAATATTTGAAGTAGCAAACGATACTTCTTTCCTTTCCTTGAATTTCATCAAAGCCGGTGAAGATCACACCGTCGTGGCTCATCAGTTCTCCCGACTGAACTTCTTCATCCCGACATTTGAAAACAGACTCGGTCTCGCTATTGACAAAGACCCAGCCCGCTTTGACACAAATATAAGCATCTTTACAAAGCACCACATCCCCTTTTTCCTGGCGCTCGGTTACATACTTTAAGATCTTACTGTCATACCGTTTTGCCGCCTCCCTGCGATAGGAGGGAGATGAGAAATATCGGTCGGGGAACAGTTTTTGATATATTTTTTTGAACATATCATTATTATAAATTCAATCCCCTTCTCTGTCAAGGAAAAGACAGAAAAAAGGGAGAAAGAAAAAATGAAAAAAAGATGGGAAAAATGGCCACAATTTATTGACATTTTGCTCAAAAAAATGTATCATTATTTTGTGAATTTATGCAGTGTATTTCCTTGTACTTTCCTGACAAGCGAAGCACAAAAGCAAGGAGGTAGATAAATGGAAAAAAATGTCTCCGGAACGGACGTACTCATTCGTCTGGAAGACCTTTGTAAATCGTTCGATAACGAGCAAATTCTGAAAAGTGTAAATCTGTATATCCGCGACAAGGAGTTTGTGACCCTTCTCGGTCCTTCCGGTTGCGGTAAAACTACCATTCTGCGCTGTATTGCAGGCTTTGAAACACCCGACGAAGGAAAGATCACCTTTGAAGGTGCGGACCTTTTGTCCACTCCTGCCCATCAGCGCCCCATTAACACCGTTTTTCAGAAATATGCTCTTTTTCCGCATCTGAATGTCTTCGACAATGTGGCATTCGGTTTGCGCATAAAAAAGACCCCGGAAAAGGAGATCCGCCAAAAGGTCAGAAAAATGCTTACCATGGTGGACCTGAAGGGCTACGAAAAAAGACCTATCTCCAAGCTTTCCGGCGGACAGCAGCAAAGACTTGCCATTGCACGCGCACTGGTCAACATGCCTCGCCTTCTGCTTCTTGACGAGCCTTTGGGTGCACTGGACTTAAAGCTGAGAAAAGATATGCAGCTGGAGCTGAAAAATCTCCATCGCAGATCCGGCATCACCTTTCTCTATGTAACCCACGATCAGGAAGAAGCCCTCACCATGAGTGACACTATTGTGGTTATGAAATCCGGTACCATTCAGCAGATCGGTACTCCGCAGGATATTTACAACGAGCCTGCAAACGCCTTTGTTGCAGACTTTATCGGCGAGAGCAATATTTTCGACGCAAAAATGGACGAGGACTGCAAAGTAAGTCTTTGCGGTGCCGTGTTTGACTGTGTAGACCCGAGACCCTCTCACCTTGTAGATGTGGTGATCCGACCCGAAGATGTGGAGATCGTTTCTCCCGAAAAGGGCCAGGTGAAAGGCCTGGTAGAAGCAAGTCTTTTTAAAGGCGTTCATTATGAAATGACCGTTTCCTGCGAAGGGGAAACCTGGATCATTCACTCTACCCGCTGTGTCGAAGCCGGCGAGACCATCGGTATGTATGTTTCTCCCGAGAACATTCACATTATGAAGAGAATGTTCCCCGAGGAAGAAAACAAGATCGACGCTGTGGTAACAGGAGAAGCAGACGAAAACGGTCTTTATGAGATCACCTTTGACGGAGAAAAGTTCTCCGTTCCTTCCCAGGAACCTCTTACAGTAGGACAAAGCGTTCCCCTTGCCATTGCTCCTTGGGATATTGAACTTTGCGATCCGGAAGACGAGGTGTTCTCCGGGCTGCTTGACAGTGTTGTCTGGAAGGGCAGCTATTATGAAATGATCCTCATTTCCGAAAACCGTCGCTGGCTGATCCACAGTCAGATGGACGAACAGGCGGGATCCGAAGTATCCTTCCGTCCCAAGGCCTCCTCTCTTCGCATTGTGAAAGGAGAGGAAAAGTGAAATCGAAAAAGCCCTTGATTCCTTATCTTTTCTGGATGGCAGCATTTACCATAATCCCCTTGGGCATGGTAATTTATTATGCATTCACAAAAGACGGCTCTTTTACCCCGGAAAACTTCAAGCACATCGCGATGAACAAAGAGGTTTATCTGGAATCCTTCTGGATCGCTCTTTTGTCTACGGGGATCTGTCTTGTCATCGCTTACCCCTTAGCACTTTTGATGTCGAGAATGTCCCCCAGAGGGCAGAGAATGATGAATATTTTGGTGATGCTCCCCATGTGGATGAATTTCATCCTTCGCATTTGTTCTCTTGAAGTGATCTTGATGCCGGAAGGCGTTCTCAACCATCTTTTCGGCTGGGAATCCAATCCCGTTTACTACACCTGGATCGCAGTTGTGATCGGTATTGTTTACAACTACCTTCCCTTCATGGTGCTCCCCCTGTACACCGTGCTTTCCAAAATTTCAAAATCCGTTCTGGAAGCAGGGCGCGACCTTGGCTGCAACGGCTGGACCCTTTTGTGGAAGGTGATCTTCCCCCTGTCCGTGCCCGGTGTGATCTCGGGTATTACCATGGTGTTTGTCCCTGCGGCATCCAGCTTTGTGATCGCCTCCCGTCTCGGCGGATTTAACCTGATCGGCGATACCATTGATGCGTACTACAACAAGAGCTTTGATATGAATGCAGGCAGTATGCTCTCCTTTGTTCTGATGATCGTGATCGTCATTTCCATGGCAGTAATGAATCATTTTGACAAGGACGACGACATCGTTCTGGTTTAGGAGGTGCAGAGATGAAAAAAACAGTTTCCGGTCTGTACCTTGCTTTGGTTTTCCTCTTCCTTTACATTCCCATTATTGTGATGATCGTGCTTTCCTTCAACGATACCACGGTGGGAATCTCCAACTGGAAGGGATTTACCCTTGACCATTATTTATCCCTGTTTGAAAATGACGAGCTTGTAGAATCTCTCATCAATTCTCTTATCATCGCCCTTTTATCTGCGACCCTCGCCTCCCTTTTGGGAACCTTGGCAGCCCTTGGATTAAACAATGTGAAAAAAGGGAAAGGTCTTTTAATGAATCTTTCCAATCTCCCCATCATCAATCCCGAGATCGTAACAGGTGTTTCTCTGATGCTGGTCTTCATTGCAGTTTTTTCCATTGATCTTGGCTTTTTTACCGTTCTGATCTCCCATATTGTGTTCAACACCCCTTATGTGATCCTGAATGTTTTGCCAAGACTTCGGAG
>JAZUOK010000196.1:0-2388 GCA_045604665.1 Eubacteriales bacterium
GGCCCAGTGTTTTTTGAAACAAGTGGTAAAGCGTAGACTCGCTGACACAACACTTTTTCGCTAAATCAGCAACAGAAAAATCAACATTCCAATTGTCAACAATATATTCAATGGCCGTTTGCAAGGTTTTATCATACAAAATGTTGGATCGCACCATCTGAGGAAGCATCTTCTGCAGCAGTTTATAGAACAGTGAATAAGCTTCCAATTCCTTAAGGTAATCATCAGACAATAGACCGGCTATTTCAATCAAATCGTTCCTGATTTCCTTGTGGCAGCAAACAATTTGAGGTTCATATTGAAACTGCTCATAATGCATAAAGCAACTCACATATATCACTTCAATGTCAGGACTTCCGTGCCACTCAGAATAACAATAAGTATTCTCCGGAATAAACACGATATCCCCTTCATTTACATTGAGCTTTTTATTCAAATAGAGATAGGTTCCGCTGCCTTTTAGTATGACGCCAATTCGGGTTTTTCTTTGATTGCTGTTTCCACGGCAAAAATGGTATTTACGAAATGTATGCTTTGTTGTAGATAGTTCTGAGACATAAATCTTTCCGGCCTGCATCTTTTTATACTCCTCCGTTATGACAGAATTGCAGAATAGTTACTTTTTTTGCAGTATACCATATGGAACAGTTTTTTACAAGCTGATATAATGAAGACAATCACAATTAAGGGTCAATTGATAAACGGCGAAAACATTATGATCGAAGGCGGCAGGAATGCCGCAGGAAGGCAGTGCTGATATATGAAACCAACCTTCTTAAATCAAAACAGACCGCTCATTACAGGTATGATTTTGAAGGACAATCCCGACAGTATAAGATTTGCAGTTAAAAACTCCATCTATGACGGCGCGGATTGCATCGGAATACAGCTTGAGTGGCTGAAAAAGGAATACAAAACAGAGGAGTATTATAAAAAGATTTTTGCGGCATGCTCCGGTCACCCCATATATATTACCAATTACAAAGGCTTCGAAAACAAAGGTTTTTCCGATGAGGAGATTGCCGGTGAGCTTGTTAAAGCATTGGCCTGCGGAGCGACACTGGGCGATGTGCCCGCAAGCCTTTTTGACAGCGAAAGCGGTATGGGAATAGGCCTTGAGCTTTCCATGAAGCAGGATGCCATTGACCGTCAAATGCGGCTGATCGACAGGATTCACAGTATGGGTAAAGAGGTGCTGATGTCCTCTCATCTTCTCCGGTTTGCACCTGCTGAAACCGTTCTGGAGGTTGCTTACGAGCATAAAAAGAGAGGTGCAGACATCGTAAAAATCGTAACCGCCGGAAACTCTGACGAAGAGCAAATGGAAAACCTGAGAATCACCACATTGCTAAAGAAGGAGTTGGGAATCCCGTTCCTGTTTTTGTCCGGTGGTACCCACTCAAAGATCCACCGCATGATTGGTGCGCAGCTTGGCTGTGTTTCCTGTCTTGCGGTGAGAGAGCATGACGAACGAGCCGTACGGTCCCAGCCCACAATCAGAGCGGCAAAGGCCGTGAGAGATCATTTCGATTATTTACCGGATGTTATTTGGTGAGTATTGCAACAGGACCGGGAAGCTTTTTGAATGGGGAGCAATTCAAAAGAAGAATTGATCAACCGGTCTTGCAAAAACGATTCTCTCTCTGTTAAGGAATGGTATAAACCGAAACAAATAAAACTGATCAAGCATAAAAAGGAGAACGCAAAATGAAAGCAATACTTGTAAATAGTGATAAGAGTTTGAGATGGGACCAGGTTCCGAATCCTGTTCTTGCCGAAGATGATGTTTTGATAAAGGTTGAATATGCGGCGCTTAACCGTGCAGACCTTATGCAAAGAGAGGGCGACTATCCCCCGCCCGAAGGCTGCCCCGAGTGGATGGGTCTTGAAGTTTCGGGCGAAATTGTTGAAATGACAGAGGGCGCCAAAGAAAAATCAAAATACAAAATCGGCGATAAGGTTTGTGCCCTGCTTGGCGGCGGCGGCTATGCAGAGTATGTTTCCGTGAAGTATGATATGTGTATGCCTGTGCCAAAGAATTGTACAATGGCGGAAGCTGCGGCAATTCCCGAAGCTTTTGCAACGGCATATCTCAATTTATTCATCGAAGGCAGTGCCAAAAGCGGTGATACGCTTCTTATGATGGCCGGTGCCAGCGGCCTTTCCAGCGTAACGATCCCTATGGCGAAAGCGTTCGGCATGCGTGTCATTACAACGGTGCGTTCTGACGAAGATGTGGAAGCAATCAAGCACCTTGGCGCGGATCGGATCGTACAGACGAAACGGGAAGACCTTGCCGCAGTGCTCAAAGAAGAGCTGGATGCAGGACACGGTGTAGATATTGCCATCGACTGCCTTGGCGGTGAAATTATGGGCAAGTGCTTGCAT
>JAZUOK010000197.1:0-4339 GCA_045604665.1 Eubacteriales bacterium
ATCAGAACCAATTTGATGTTTTCCCTGGCAAAAGCAGAATGCAAGGTGATTATGTTTACCAGCTCCATTCAAGGCGAGGGTAAAACCACCTCTTCTGCAAATGTTGCACTGACCATTGCCAAAGGCAATAAAAAAGTTTTATTGATGGACCTTGATCTGCGCAGTCCCCGTGTCCACAAAAAATTCAAAAAATCCGGTTCTAAGGGTTTGACTAACCTCCTCAGCGGATTTAACACCCTGGAAGAAGTTCTTTATAAGGATGTTCAGCCCGGTCTTGATCTGATCTGTGCCGGTACCATTTCCCCCAATCCTTCCGAAATGGTTGCCAGTGAAAGCTTGGCAAAATTGATCGAGGGCCTTAAGAAGGATTACGACTATATTATTTTGGATACCCCCCCTGTAAACCCCGTTTCGGATGCACTGTCTCTTGTTCCTCTTGTGGATGGTATCGTTATGGTTATCCGTCCTCAGTATACCGATCGCAAGGAAGTTCGGCATGCGATCAACCAGATTGAGTTTGTAGGCGGTAAGATCTTAGGTGCCATTGCAAACGGCGTTCAAAAGGATAAAAAGCTGTACGGAAAAAGATATGGCGGCCGCTACGGTTACGGCTATGGTTACGGTTACGGTCAAAGAGCACAGGCTGCAGCTACTGTAAAAGAGGAAAAAGCAGAGTAATATGTTTGCTGATATCCATTCGCATATTCTTCCCAGGATTGATGACGGCCCTCGCGATTTGGAAAATTCCAGGCAATGCCTTCGGGATCTGTCGGCCGGCGGTGTAACTCACCTCGCTTTTACCCCGCACTTTTATCCTGACCAGAAAACAGTAGAAGCTTTTCTTGAAAAAAGAGAAAAGGCACATCAGAAAATCCTTTCGGCTCCCGAACTTGACGGGTTTGCCTACACCCTCGGTGCCGAAGTTTACTTGACCGGAACGCTTTTTAACAACGAGGATCTTTCCGCGCTTTGCTATCAAGGGACAAACCTGATGCTGGTAGAGCCGGAATATGCAGACAGCTTTAAAAACTCTCTCCGTATTCGCATTCACAGACTGACGGAAGAACGGGATATCACGCCGATCGTGGCGCATATTGACCGTTATCCTTTTCTGTGGAAGGACCCGAAACGCCTTCAATATCTTCGTGATATGGGATGTTTGTTTCAGGTAAATCTTTCTTCCTTTACCGAGATTTTTTCTCGCCGTCATGCCCTTCGTCTTGCCGATGAAGGCCTGATCCATTTTATTGGCGAGGATGTCCATCATTGGGCGATGCCTGTCGAAAAAAGGAAAAAAAGATTGGCTTTTTGGGAAAAGAAAAGGCCCGGCTTTGTGGATGAGATGTCACAGAGAGCAATTGAAATGATATTTTCAAACAAAAAATGACCAGTGGCGTTTAAAAACGCCACTGATTTTGTATTTATGCAAAGGAAAGGAATAGATATGATTCGTTTTTACAAAGGAAAAAAGCCTGTCATCGGTAAAGAGGTATTTGTTGCGGAAAATGCCGTTTTGATCGGCGAGGTAAAACTTGATGATCGGGCAAATATTTGGTATAGCGCGGTTTTGCGCGCCGATGAAGGCAGTATTACCGTGGGAGAGGGGAGCAATGTGCAGGATAATGCAACCCTTCACACCGCCAAAGACTACCCGGTGGTAGTGGGAAAAAGAGTGACCATCGGTCACAATGCCATTGTTCACGGCTGTACCATCGGTGATGACACCATGATCGGTATGGGGGCCTGTGTGTTAAACGGTGCCGTGATCGGAAAAGGATGCTTGATCGGTGCAGGGGCTTTGGTGAAGGAAGGGCAAGTGATCCCCGATTTTTCCCTTTGTGTGGGCGTTCCTGCCAAGGTAGTGCGTGAGCTTGACGAAAAGGGCGTGGAAGGCATCGTGAAAAATGCTGAGATGTATGTTGAACTTAGCAAGGAGTACATGGAAGAATGCTGATCTGTCCTGTTTGCTCCCTTCCGCTTCATGTAGATGAGAAGGAAGCTTTCTGCGAAAAGGGACACCGCTTTGATCGGGCAAAGGAAGGGTATTTTAATCTCCTTCTTTCCTCCTCGGCCAAAGGCCATGGGGATGACAAAAAAATGCTTCTTTCCCGACGCAGCTTTTTGGAGAAAGGGTATTACAGTCATCTTTTGGAGGCTCTGGAAGAAAGCTGCCTTCATCTTACTCCCGAAAATGGGGTTCTGGTGGATGCAGGCTGCGGAGAGGGGTATTATACCGCTTCTGTGGCGGAAAGATTTGAAAGAGAAGGAAAAGCGGCATCCTTTTACGCTTTTGATATTGCCAAGGATGCGGCCAAGCTGACAGCGAAAAAGCTTTCCCGCAAGGGGCTTGTTTTTGTGGGCTCTTGTTACAAAATGCCCCTGTTATCTTCTTCGGCGGATGTGATCTTATCCGTGTTTTCCCCTTTTGCAGGAGAAGAGTTTTTGCGTGTATTAAAGCCGGGGGGATATCTGATCTGCGCCGTGCCCATGCCCGATCATTTGTTTTCCCTGAAAAAGGCGGTATATGATATACCCAAAAAGAATGAGAAAACTGCGGAGATCACAAAGGGCTTTGAACAGATCTCGTTTCAGCGTGTGCAAAAAAAGATTCTTTTGTCATGCCCAGAGGATATTTTCTTGCTCTTTGGAATGACCCCTTACGCTCATAAGACCTCTCGTGAGGATATGGCAAAGCTGGACGCCCTATCTCAGATCGAGGTGGAAACAGATTTCGGTGTTTTGACCTATCGGAAAGGACTTTGATTTTTGATTAAATCCCTTGCAATCTCTGCAGCTGTGTTGTATAATATCAGTGGTTTTTAGTAAAATAGGAGGAAGGTATGAAACGGTCTTTACGGGATTATCTTTTGACCCTTGTTTTGGCAATTGTCATTTTTGCCGTTGTTGCAGTATTTCTGATTCAGGCTGCAGAGGGCTTGATGACGGATGTGGTAAACAAAATCGGCTCTGATGAAAAAGCACCGGAACAGGTGGAAACATCGGAACCTGTACAAAATGAACAACCGGAACAAAATCCGGAAGCATCGGGAGAAGTGGAAAAAGAAACGGAAGAAGATATTTCCGTTACCTTTCTGATCCTCGCACTTGATTATAAAAAGGAAAAAGTGGATTCTGCTTTCCTTTTTGGATTGAATGAGACCAAAAAGCAGGCCACAGCGGCATATCTGCCCTCTAACACCCTTGTGAATGACGGCGGAAACAAATATGCCTTGGGTGATCTTTATACTTCCCGCAGTGCAAATTTCTTCAAGGAATTTGTTCAGAATGAAGTGGGTCTTCAAGTGGATTATTATATCACGATGCCCACCTCGGCAGTTGCCAATCTGGTGGACCTTTGGGGCGGTATTTCCTATAATGTCCCTCAGGATATGCAGTTCTTTGATGAAGCATATCAAATGAAAATTGATCTGAAGGCAGGTCAACAGACCTTAAACGGCGATCAGGCGGTTCAGCTTTTGAGTTTTAACGGGTATTCCGGCAAAAATTCCAAAGAAGATACCCACCAGAAGTTTTTCAGGGCGTTTTGCACCGGCTTTCTGACTCCCGACAATCTTTCCCGTGCATCTGCTATTCACAATAATATGTATTACAACTGCAAGACGGATTTTGAAGAGGAAGATCTGAATGCATTCGGCAAAGTGATCTTCAATCTTACTACTTACAAACAAACTTATATCAAGATCCCCGGCGCTGCCAGCGGAAATTACTACGCCATCAGTACTCCGAAGGCAAAAGCAATGTTTGAGATCTATCAGTAAATAAAAAAGGAGGCGCAGTCCTCCTTTTTCTTGTTATGAAAGGCTTTTTATGGAAGAAAAACAGATTTTGGAAGAAACTTTGAAAGCGCCTTCTTCAGACGAAGCGGTACAGGAAACAGCTTCTTTTCGCCCGAAGGAGAAAAAAGAAATTCCTATTTTTAAATTTTTGGAGGAAAAGGGAAGGGGAAAAATGCCCCTCTTCCTTGCTTTTCTATTGCCTGTAATCATCTTTACGGTTTGCCTTGCTCTTGAGGGCGTGTATCCCTTCGGGGATTCCCAGGTTATCAACTACGACGGCTGGCATCAGTATTATCCTTTTGTGATGAAGCTTTGGGACCATTTTCACGAAGGCACAAGCCTTCTCTACGATTGGTCTATGGGCATGGGAACAAACTTTTTGTCTATGCTGGCTTATTATGGCTCCAGCCCTTTTCATCTTCTTCTTTTTTTGGTGCCGGTGAGGGATTTTCGCCTTTTATTTATGCTCTTTTCCGTGATCCGCATCGGTCTTGCAGGGCTTTTTATGGCACTGTTCTTAAAGAAGATCTTTAAAAACAGCG
>JAZUOK010000198.1:0-10588 GCA_045604665.1 Eubacteriales bacterium
ATGGGCGATATCTTCTCCTCCTTCTTCGGCGGAGGAGGCGGCACCGCGCGCAGAAACGGCCCCATTCGCGGTGACGATATTCTCACCCGAATCGTGATCTCTTTTGAAGAAGCGGCTTTCGGTGCAAAGAAAACCATTTCCTTCCCCCGTACCGAAACCTGTTCCTCCTGCTCCGGTAGCGGCGCAGAGCCCGGTACCCACCCCGAAACCTGTTCCAAGTGCGGCGGCTCCGGTCAGATCCGCGTGCAGCAACGCACCATGCTGGGTATGATGCAGACCACCCGTCCTTGCGATGTGTGCGGCGGAACCGGTAAAATTATAAAGAATCCCTGTAAGACCTGTCGCGGTCAGGGTGTGGAAAGAAAAAGCAAGAAGTTCGATGCCACCATTCCGGCAGGAATCGGCGAAGGCGAACGCATCCTTCTTCGCGGTCAGGGGCACGCAGGTCGCAGAGGCGGCGAAAACGGCGATCTCATTGTAGAGATCAACATCCGTCCCCATCCCGTCTTTACAAGACGCGGTTACGATGTATTTTGCGAAGTGCCCATCTCCTTTGCAGAGGCAGCCCTCGGCGGTGAGATTCAGATTCCCACGCTGGAAGGCAAGGAAGCATTTAAAATTCCCGAAGGAACTCAGACCGGCACTCAGTTCACCTTGAAGGGCAGAGGTATTCAGGTCATCCGAACAAACCGTCGCGGTAACCTTTATTTTACCGTGCAGATCGAAGTTCCCAAGAACCTCTCCTCCAAGCAGAAGGATCTTTTGAAGGAATTTGACCAAAGCTGCAATTCCACCAATATGAGCACCAAGCAGTCCTTCGGTGAAAAGCTGAAAAATCTGTTTAAATAACTTACTTTCTTTTGAAAAAAAGTGACACCCCAAAACTTGTTTTGGTCGGTGGAACTTTCACTGGTGGGAAAGTAAGCAAAGAAAACTTTCAAATAATAAAAGATAACCTTGGTTTTATTTTCTAAGGTTATCTTTTTCATTTTATCTATTCTTTTTTATTCGGAAGTTTCTTTGGCTCTTTTTTTACCCATTGAACGACGAAAAAATTGAGCGAGACGAGGCGCACAAGGGAAAGCCGAAGGAGTTTACTTTCGTAAATGACTGAGATTTTCTCCGAAGTGAAACGAAGCCGCAGCCAATTTTTTATCATTCAAAAAGAAAGCAGGTCAACCAAAGCATAATAATCTTCTTTTGCGAGGGCGTGACTTGCCCGATCCCGAAGAGAGGCCGCGCCGCGAAAGCCTTTTAAGTACTGTGCCATGTGCATACGCAGTTCCCGCCCTGCCGCTTCGGGCTTGTAGCGGAAAGCAAGATCGATATGGCGGCGGATGATATCTTTTTTATCAATTTCGGGCATCGCTTTTCCTGAAAGATATGCCCGAACAAGAGCAAATACCCAAGGAGAACCAACCGCAGCTCTACCGATCATAAGACCGTCACAGCAGGTTTTCTCAAGAAGCCGAAGAGCACTTTCCCCGTCAATCACATCACCGTTGGCGATCACGGGAACGGATACTGCTTTTTTCACTTCTCTGATCACCTCGGGGCGCATGGTCCCGTCACGGTAAAAGTCTACTCTTGTTCTGCCGTGCACGGCAATTCTTTTCGCCCCTGCCTTTTCACAAAGGGCGGCAACATGAGGCGCATTGAGACTGTTCTCATCCCAGCCTGCGCGGATCTTCACCGACACGGGAAGAGAGACGGCCTCGCACACTGCTTTTGTGATCTCATAGCATTTTTCCGGTGTGCGCATCAAGGCACTCCCCTCACCGTTATTGACAATTTTGGGAACGGGACAGCCGAAATTAAGATCGATCCCGTCAAACTTCTTTTCCCTTGAAAATTTTTCGGCAGCCTCTGCCATAATATCCGGATCAGAGCCGAAAAGCTGCAGTGCCATCGGCCGCTCCGCATCCCCCGTCTCCGCAAGAAGGGCCGTCTTCTTATCGCCGAAATGCACCGCCTTGGCAGAAATCATTTCCGTACAGAAGAAATCCACTCCGAACAGAGCGCATATCTCCCGAAAAGCCCTGTCCCCCGCCCCTGCCATAGGCGCAAGATAAAGCTTGCAATCATTTGTATTCATAAGAGGATTGTACCACGATTCCCCCTTTTTGTAAAGAAACGAAAAAAGAAGCCTTTCGGCTTCTTTTTTTGTTTGTATTTAGTTTAATTTCAGAAGATCCTTCAGGTAAGGTACCAAAATATCGGTGCTCTTCTGATGCTCTTCTGCATTGGGGTAGCGAGGTGTACCGGTGGTACCGGAGCCGTTTGCGCCGTAGTGCACTTCAAGTGCATAAACACCTGCAGAGTCACCGCCCATATACTGAACGAGAGCCTTGATGTCGCCTACTCTCTTCGCGTGATACATGGTATTGTAAAGCCAGATCACAGGAACCTTTTCGCCGCCGTAGTATTCGTCGCGCAGGGTCTCAATATAAGCCGCTGCGGTTTCAACAAACACACCGGAAGGAAGGGAGGTAGCCGTATCATCCGTACCAAGGTGGAACACGATGGCATCGGGTGTGCGTTCGGGATCATAAGCAGTATCCAGTTCTCTGTAAGCATACTGATTGTCGTAAAGACCGGGAAGGGCAAAAGCGCCTGCCGCCTTCTTAAAGCCGATCTGGCTGTGCGCTACGATGCTGTAATCTGCATTCAAAGCCTTAGCAGTCAGATAAGGAAGGGCATCGGTAACACTGGTTTCCTCAATAATCTTAGTCTTGGAGGAACCGGAGCCTGAGCCCAGGTTTCCAAAGCCGGTCATATAGCCGTCGCCGATAAATTCCAGGTAAAGATCCTTCTTACCGTTGGGCTCAAGAAATTCACCGTTGAATGCAACGGAAAGAATGCTGTTGTAGTTGTTACGGTTGGTTGCAGGCTCGGTATCCTTTACAAGAGAGATGGTGTGCTCCCCTGCAGGAATACCGCGGGCAACGATCTGCTTTTTGTTACCGGTAGAGGTAGCAAATCTCTCACCCCAAAGCTCACCGTCAACAAATACCTTCCAGCGTGCAGCGTAATTGCAACGGAAGTTCACACGAAGGTCCGTTCCTTCTTCGCCCACATTGACACGCATCTCAAAGCCGGATCCGCTCCACTCGGCAAAAAGCTCATCATCGCTAAAGCCGGTTCTTTCGCCGAGAACCTTTAAGGAATCCTTTACATCTACGATGGGATACTCGGTCAAGGGCATATCACTCTGTTCTACACCGGGAGTGGTAACCTTTTCTTCCTCTTCTTTTTCTTCCTCAACTTCTTTAGGAGGAGTCAGCGGCTTCTGCTGGCAGGAAGCCAAGGGCAGGAGCATGCAAAGTGCTAAAAGAGCCGCAAGGATCATTCTGTAAAGTTTCATGAATTGTCTCCTTTCAAAAAAACAAATCAGACAGCAAGCCCTTATAAAAGGGCAAACGCCACATCCTTGTATATAATTACATTTTATTCTAACACAAAAGATACCGCTCTGTAAAGAGGAAAATTCTCTATTTTTTATTTATTTTTTTCGGCAATATTCCTAAAAGAAGAAAATCCGGCTCTCCTGAACAAAAGCAAAAAGCAAAAGAAAGCATAAAATAACATCGGGAGGAGAGAAAAGCGAGGAAACCATGGAAAATTTTATCGTTCGCTTTCCCTCTGTCACCTATGCGCAGAAAGCGCAAAAAATTCTGGAAAACGCAAATATCCGTTCCAGATTGACCCGTCAAGGCTCCCGCGGTTGTGCCTACGGACTTGAAATCTACGCAAAAAGTCCCGAAAGCATCCATCTTTTATTAGAAGAAAAGGGCATTATTTTTCTTCCCTGAAGGAGCGAATATGATCTACCTCGACAACGCCGCCACAAGCTATCCCAAGCCCGAGCGTATTCTTCGCGAAACCTGCAGTGCCGTATTTTCTCCCTTGGGAAATCCCGGGAGAAGCGGCCATCCCTGCAGACAAAAAAGCGCAGAAATGGTTTTTTACGCAAGGGAGATGATATCCCGTCTTTTAGGCACAAAAACAGAAAATGTTGTGTTGACAAGCGGTGCCACTGCGGCACTGAATCTTGCCATTTGCGGCGTTGCGGAAGAAATCGGGAAAAGGCGCCGTCTTCCCTATGTTGTCACCACTGTTTTTGAACACAATTCCGTCTTAAGACCTCTTTTCCTCCTGGAAAAAAGAGGAAAGATCCGTCTGAACCTTCTTTCTCCGTCAAAAGACGGCTCCTTTTCACCCGAAATTCTCCTCAAAGACCCACCCGATGTTCTTGTCATCACCCTTCGAAGCAATGTCACGGGAAGAGATTTTGCCCTTTCATCCTTTGCAAAGCGCCTTGCAAGGCGCGGCACCGTGATTATCGGCGACGGCGCACAAAAAGTAGGAATGAGCGATACAAGCTTTGAAACAACGGGGGTACATATTCTTTGCGCACCCGGTCACAAGGGGCTTCTTGGAATCATGGGCGCAGGCTTTCTTGCTTTTTCCGAAAATTGCCCCATACTTCCCGAACCTCTTCTTACAGGAGGGACGGGAGGAGATACCTTTAATCCCATGATGCCGCCCCTTCTACCCGAAAGGCTGGAGGCAGGGACGCTTGCCGTGCCTGCTGTTTTCTCCATGGGTCTCGGGGCGGAATTTGTAATGGGAAAGGGACTGAATGCCATCAGATGCCATGAAAGAGGCCTGAAAAAGATCTTGATACAAAATCTTTTCTCCCTTCCCTCCTATGTTCTTTATGAAGCAGAATTTCCGGACGGTCCTCTTTTGATCAACCACAGAAAAATCCCCTCGGAGGAAGCGGCAGCCCTTCTTTCGGAGAAAGGACTTTTCGTGCGGGGAGGTTTTCACTGCGCACCTTTGGCACATCGGTATCTGGGAACGGAAAAAAGCGGTGCGGTGCGCTTGTCTCCGGGTATTTTTACCACCAAAGAAGAAATATTTGAAACCCTGAATATTTTAGAAAGCATATAAAAAAAGAGCCTTTTGGCTCTTTTCAGAGAAAAGATAAGAGAGAAAAGAAGAAAGTTGTATAGTAAAAGTGGACACAACGAAGAGTGAAAGGTAAAATAGAAGAAGAGGTGTTCACAATGAAACGAACTTTCAGTAAAGAATTCAAGGTGAAGGCGTGCGAGTTGGTAATAAAGGATGGGATAAAGCACGCAGTAGTGGCAGACAAGATGGGCATAAATAAGATCATGCTCTACCGCTGGATCGATGAGTACGCAACCTATGGAGAAGAAGCGTTTGTAGGCAAAGGCAAGCTTCGAGCAGAGGATGCGGAATTAAAGAAACTGCGCAAAGAAAACGAACGGTTAAGAATGGAAAACGAAATACTAAAAAAAGCAGCGGCATACTTAGCGAAACACCCGGCAGACGAGTAAAATTTGCGAAAACGGAATTAGCAAAATATAAAACAAGCGAAGTATGCAGGCTGTTGGGTGTGTCAAGAAGCGAGTATTACCGAATTGCCAAGACACAAGATAGTGAAGAAAAAGAACTTGAAAATAAAGTGATTCACTGTTTTGAAAAACACAGGGGCAATTACGGGGCTGTAATCTACTTTAGGGTACCTCGTAATATTATTCAAAAAGCCTGTATATTACAGGCTTTTTCATTTTTATAGAATATATTTGTCAAGAGTAATGTGGATATATGCGACATTGTGTTTTTGCAAGATTGTTATGGTGAAGTTATATCGCACACTGTTATGTGATATAACAAAACCGATTATGTGATATAACAACTATGGTTAAAGTGCACAAACGCTTGACACAAAGTGCTTTTTAGAGTACTATATAGAGTGATAAAATTTCAAGGAGAAAAAGATGCGATTTAAACTTGTCAAAAATTATGATGAATGGCATTTGCTTACTTCATCCGGTCAAATTCGAATTGTTACAGCGGAAGAAATGCGCCAATTCCTTATGGATATCAATAGCGTCAACGAGATTGAATCTGATACCGAGAAAAGCGAAGAGATCTTTGATCATTATGAAGGAGAACCATTGATGGCTTCTCTTGATGGCAAAACATTTACTATTTATAGTGCGGATTTTCTCAACGAGCTTCTAACTCCTTCTGATTTTCCGTATTTAACTACGGACGAATTTGCTGAAAAGCATAATCGCAAAAAATCTATTGTTTTAAGAATGTGTAGAGCAGGACGTATTAAAGGTGCAGTGCAAAAGGGTTATTCTTGGTATATTCCCAAGGAGGCGAAATACCCAGAGGATAAACGAGCTGGACGCGATATGTCAAAAAGGTATTCCAAGTAAATTTTGCCGATTTGGAGATTGCAATGACGAAATTTTTAATGATACGTGTTATTATGCTTCCCGATGGATCAGCACATATTGCTATGCTTGACGGACAAACCATAGAATGCACCCCAAAAAGTTTATCTGATCTTTTGTCAGATCCCCACGAGTTTATTGAACATAGGCAATTCCAATATCATTTAACAGGAAAGAGAGTCAATCCTCAAGATGCGCCATTAGCAAATATCAAGGGGTTGACTCTTCTTAAAATATATAGTGATGCAGAAGTTGTTTGTGTTTTTCCAAAATTATTTGATCTCCTGTTTAAAAGTATTCAGCAAAATAAAGAGGAACCACTAAATCTTAAAGAATATGTAGCGTCTTTGGAATTTTCCGATGAAAAGCACTTCTTACTTAAATTCTTTTATGAGTTTACGAATGAACCTCGTTCCGGAATCACTATAAATCGCAAAATGGATTTGGATTTCGAAGTGCAAAGCGAAATTATGCGAGAAACCTTCAACACTACCTTCTTGTCAGCTTGGCAGGGGAAAGAGATCAAGGAACCGGCTGAAAAAGCAGACGCATCAACAGAGAATTTGTTTCTGGGCAAAAAAGATGATCCTGAAAATATTACAATCAAAGAATACGCAAAAATGCACGGAGTAAAAGATACAACGGTGTATACTTGGATCCGCAAGAAAAAAATTAGCGGCCTTACCAAGACAAGTAGTGGAACACTCCTCATAAACAAAAATGCGCCAGTTCCCCTTGACGGTCGAGCAGGTCGCAGCATGCCCAAAAGAGGAGAAAGCGGAATCCGCAAATATATGTGCAAGGGAAATGATTATCAATCAGTTCAAGAATACATCAAAGACAATCGAATCGTTAGTGATGAAGTGCGACCTTTTATTCGCACCTATGAAGAAATAAAGTATTATGAAAAGCACCATTATCATGAGGTTTCTTGGGACGGAAGAAAAGCGTTGATTATAGATGTTAATCTCGATTATTTTTCTGAAAAACACCAAATGACAAATCGAGAATTAATTATGCACGAAAAAGCTCCGGTTGTTCCCGGCAAAGAGGATTTTGAGTTTATTATTCATCACGTTGGGCAGCTTCCAACTTCTCCTTTTGCAATTCTTCCCGGAGACGATCATAACCATTTTCACGGTATATTTCACACAAACTCATCTCCCGGTCAAACCAAAAATGGATCGGATGAGTTGCACAATGCAAACTTTGAGTTTCAGAAAAGAGCTTTTTGGAAAACGTATTTAAAAGAATATGATCGCACCGGCAATTTTGCAAATATTCCATACACAAATCTTAAACATAAAAAAGACAAGTAAAAGGAAATGTTATGCAAAAAGAAACACAAACCATTGCGCAAGAATGTCGTATCAATGATTATTTGGATTTGTTTTCACGCGAATCTCCCCAAATCAGAGAGAAGCTTGCTTGCGACTTGCCTGCGTACAATACTTTGTTGTCACTTCATGCAAAAACATTTGAAGAATTTGCATTGATTCTTCGTGCGCGTCAGCAAGGGATTGATTATACCGATCCGTTGTTCTCTTTTAAATCAATTAAACTTGAATGCCCCAAATGTGGAGAAACAAAGAAAATTTTTCGAGCAAAGGAAAATTCATATCTTTGTAAATCTTGCAATTCCAAATTTTCCTTAAATCCAAATAGCATTTCATCTGGGACAAATTGCTCTTCCCTCACGTGGATGAAAGTTTTGCATTGTTTATTAGAGTTCTACAGCGTTAAACGCACATGCAAATATTGCAATATTTCGGCAAACACATATTACAACATTCGTACTCGTCTATTTTACGCGATGCAACTTATGATGGACGAAGTGAAACTATATGGCGAAATACAGTGTGATAATACTTTTGCGCGAGTTAGTTATAAAGGATCCGATCTCACAGAGGTCGATTACCCCGAAGACAGTTTATTTGATATTGTAGATTATATTCCTCGTCAAGCGAAAAAGCGCGGGGGATCTTCTTCAAGTGCCGAAAGAAATCTTAATTCGATTTGTATTTTTACTGCAATCGATAATTATGGTCATTCCGTGGTTCGTTATGTGGGTATTGGTGCCGCCACTGCAACAAAGTTGCAACGTGCTGTTCCGGAACAAAAATATTTGCATAATATCCCAACAAAAGATCCCTTTGAATTGACCAAACACAAAACATCTCCCTATAAAATGTCAGGAAGCAAGTCTTTTTTTGTTTCAGATAAAGAGGCGGCCATTGCGAAATATGCAGATAAGATATCATTTCCTATCGAGACACACGTTTATCGAAGAAACAACAAGCAAACGAAACTCCCCAAAACTGCACATAATATTCAAAGGGTGAATGCACTACATAAAAGGTTAAAAGAATTTTTCAGAAAAACCAACTATGTTTCTTCTAAATACTTACCCGGTTTTCTTATATTTTTTGAATTTATTGAGAATACCGGTGCCACAACACAGGCGATCGGCAAACTGTTTGAAATATTGGTAACGAAAGAAACTGGTCGTCCTTCTGCTTTCTTTAAAGATCTTTATACAACCCCAAACTATATATTTGAATGGACCCAAGATCACACTGTTCTTAAAAACTTATCTTATAACCAGCTACTTGCAGCTTATTTGTACCATAACAAAAAAACTAATTCCATGGATATTTCAATGGAGGAAATATTAGAGCAAACAGGCTATCAGTCAAATGCGAGCGTTAGAAGAATTTACAAAAATATAGCATCGGCAGGGGCAATAGAATTGGTTTGCTTGAATATGAAGCAAATGACCGAAAAAAACGACACATCTGTAATCCTCCCAAAATCTCGTAAAGAACCGATACCTCAACATATGCTTTATATCTATGATGAATATGTAAAAATCCTTCAATCCCCGATATTTAAACAGATTACTTTTAGAGAATTGCTCGCGAAAATCAATGCGGAATTGCACACCAATTACTCAAAAGGAAACGTATGGTGGTTTTTCCATCGAATTGAAAGAGAAAACGAGAGAGACACCGATATTATGGAGTTGAAGCAGATGCGAACTCATCTAAGAGCAAACGACTTGATTCTTTCTGAAACCGAAATGGAAAGAGGTCGTAAATGCTTAACTACACTAAACAGAGTCCGCGCTGAATACAGAAAAAACAACCAACCTCTTCCTCATAGAGATGAATTGTTACAAGAAGTTGCCAGCCAAGTCGGTTTAGCTCCGAGTACGGTAGCAAAATATATAGCAAACTACAAAAAACATCAAAAGAACTGCCGGAGGAAGATTTATGCACTTATTAACTATAGAAGAAGCCAACTTTTATTGCCGCGGTCAGCGAATCGATACACAAGAATGGGTTTACGGCTTTGTTATTATTCGCAAAGACAAGTTTTATATTGCTACAAGTGACAATATTGATTTTATGACTCCAACCATTGGTGGACGTTTTGATATCAAACTAATAGAGGTTATACCGAGAACAGTTGGCGGGTATTCAACTGTCACTGATATGAATGATATTAAGGTGTTTGAAGGAGATATCGTTGAAAACATTATCTCCCCCGAGGCTCCGTTCGCTCATATTCACCGCAACGTAGTTGTATTTGAGGACGGCAATTATTTTGCTGATGGAGCGATAAATATAGAAACTTATGATTTTCAATATTGCCATGTAATTGGCAACATCTATGATAATCCGGAACTTCGACCGGAGCCCTTAATAGATCAAATAGAATATTGATAAGTTTTGCGAGTGCCCCTTGTTTTTTTAAAACAGGGGGCACTTTTTTATTCACAAATACTATTAAAATTTGACACACAAGGTATTGTGTGGTAGAATATATGCGCTACACAAGTGAATAAAAAGTCTCATTCATGGGAAAATACTTTGGCAAAAAGTGTTTTCTCTCTTCGCTTATACCGTGAATGGGACAAGCTTGTGTAGCAACAATGAGGGAGGCGCTTTTTCGTGCATCTCTTATTGGAGGTGCACTTTTTTATTTTACGGAGGAAAATGACATGAGAAGATTGATTGCACTGCTTTTAACTATAACCATTCTGTTTGCACTTGCTTCATGTAAAAAGGAATCAAAAACAAAGCAGACAAGTGAAAAAGAAACGGAAACACTCCAGTCTGCTACCGAGGAAGATCTTTTAGCGGAATCAGAGACTCTTCCAGAATCGTCTACTACAACGGATGAAACATCTTCTGCAACTACGATTCCGCCTATCACCACTGCCATTCCCCAAACAACAAAGGCCGCAACTATATCGAAAGCTCCACCAACAACCACAACGACAGTTCCGCCTGCCACTGCAAACAACA
>JAZUOK010000199.1:0-11928 GCA_045604665.1 Eubacteriales bacterium
CGATCCGACTTACCTTCCGCCAGATCTTTGTGGAACTGTTCGGCGGCGGCAGTGCCGATATCGAACTGACCAATAAAGAGGATCTGTTAAACTGCGGTGTAGAGATCCGCGTGCAGCCTCCGGGAAAAGTCATTAAGAATCTTTCTCTTCTTTCCGGCGGTGAGCAGGCCTTTGTTGCCATTGCCCTTTACATGTCATTGCTTCGCATCAACCCCAGCCCCTTCTGTATCTTTGACGAAATCGAATCTGCGCTGGACGAAGCCAATGTTCGCAGATTTGCCCAGTACATTAAAAAGCATAACGATAAGACGCAGTTTATTGTGATCACACATAGAAGAGGCACGATGGAAGAGGCAGATACCCTTTACGGTATTACCATGCAGGAAAAAGGCGTCAGCGACTTTATCCGTCTTGATTTTGAGGATTCCGGTAAATTTGCATCGGATAATAAGTGAGGAAAAAAATGGGATTTTTTGAACGATTAAAAGAAGGACTGTCCAAAACAAAAAATGCAATCCTTCATCGCGCGGATTCGCTTTTTCGTGCGCTGTCCGGCGAGATCGATGAGGATTTTTATGAAGAATTGGAAGAAATTCTGATCCTTGCGGACTTCGGTGCGGATACAGCGATGGAGATCATCGATCTTCTGCGCGAAAAGGTAAAAGAAGACCGCATTATGAACGGGGAAGAGGCAAAAGGCGCGCTCCGTGAGATTTTGATCTCTCTTTTGCAAAAGGACGGCCTTGAACTGAATACCAAAACATCTCCTTGTGCGATTCTTGTGATCGGTGTCAACGGTGTAGGAAAGACCACCTCCATTGCAAAAATTGCAAACTTTTTAAAGCAAAACGGCAAAAAAGTGATTCTTGCCGCAGGGGATACCTTCCGTGCCGCCGCTTGTGAGCAGCTTGGCATCTGGGCGGACAGAGTGGGCGTGGATATGATCTCCCAGGGCGAGGGGGCAGACCCTGCCGCTGTTGTGTTTGACGCTGCCGCTGCCGCCAAAAAGCGAGGTGCGGATGTTCTGATCGTGGATACCGCAGGCAGACTTCATAATAAGAAAAATCTGATGGATGAGCTTTCTAAGATTTCAAGAGTTCTTGACCGTGAAATGGAAGGCTGCGATCGGGAAGTACTTCTGGTCCTGGATGCTACCACAGGTCAGAACGCTGTCAGTCAGGCAAAGGAATTTAGCCGCAGTGCTGGGATTACCGGTCTTGTTCTGACAAAGCTTGACGGCACAGCCAAGGGCGGTATCATCTTCTCCTTGAAAAAGGAGCTTGGTGTTCCCGTGAAGTTTATCGGAGTAGGCGAGGGAATGGATGATCTTCGTCCCTTCTCCCCCGAGGATTTTGTCAATGCCCTTTTCGAGTAAAATGCGCGTCGGTGTATTCGGCGGTGCCTTTGCTCCTCCTCATCTGGGCCATGAAAAAGCCGTAATGGCTTTTTTGGATAAAGCAGAGCTTGATCTTTTGTATGTGATCCCTTCGGGAATCCCTCCCCATAAGACCATTTCTTCAGGCGCGACCGATGAAGACCGTCTTGAAATGGCGCGTCTTGCCTTTTCCCCTTTGTCGGAAAAAATCTTGGTGAGCGATATGGAGATTATTTTCAAGGGGACCTGCTATAGCTTTTTGACCCTTGAAAAGCTGCGTGAAAAGCACCCGAAAAGCGAGATCTTCCTTTTCGTTGGTACGGATCAATTTCTTGTATTTGAAACCTGGCGCAATTTTGAAACCATTTTAAAAACGGTCACCCTTTGCGTAATGGACCGTTATGAAAGCACCGATGAAATCAAGAGAAAAAAAGATTTTCTCTTGAAAAATTTTGGTGCGCATATATTGCTTTTAGAAGAAAAACCATATATAATATCCTCGACTCAGATTCGGGAAGAATTGGAGGAATTTGGCTTTTCTCACGCCCTTTCTCCTAAAGTCAATGAATATATTGCGCAAAAAGGGATCTACGCTTCTCAAACGGATTCTCTCCGCAAAAAACTTTTATTAAGAGCAAAGGAAGCAGTGTCGGAAAAAAGGTTTTTCCACATCTTATCTGTGGAGAGGGAAGCGGTTCGCCTTGCAAAAATCCTCTCTTTTCCCAAGGAAAAAATGAGGGAGGTTGCTCTTGCGGCACTCTATCACGATTTGACAAAAGAGTGGAGCCAGGAAAAAAGTGCCTCTTTTCTGGGAGAGGATCTTTCGGAATTTTTAAAATATGAGCCGATTCTTCACGGAAAAACTGCGGCAAAAATCGCAGAGGAAGAAGGCTTTATATCAAAGGACGGCGTCAATGCCATTTCTTTTCATACAACGGGGCGGCCCGGTATGAGCCAAATGGAAAAGGTTTTGTATTTTGCCGATTATATTGAAGAAAAAAGGACGGCAAAATCCTGCCGCGAAATGCGAGTGTATTTTTATGAAAATCTCCCTTCCGATCAAAAGGAAAGAGAAGATTTTTTGGATCACTGTATCATAACCGTAATGGAAAATACCAATCGCTATCTGCAAAAAATGAATATACCCGTTCACCCTTTGGGAGAACAGGCACTTGAAGATTTAAAATACAGAAAGGAAAATGTATGACCTCTCTTGAAAAAGCAAAAAAGATCGCCGCGATCCTGGATGAAAAGAAGGGCAGAGGCGTTAGCATTTTGAAGGTCCGCGAGGAAACCGTGATCACAGACTACTTTGTGATCGCTACCGCTACCTCTTCCACCCACCTAAAAGCCCTGTGCGATGAAGTGGAATACCAATTGAAGGAAGAGGACGGGATTTCTGCAAGCCGCACCGAAGGTTATCAGGGCGGCGGCTGGATCCTTGTGGATTTCGGCGATGTGATCGTGCACATTTTCGATGCTGAGAGCCGCGAGTTTTTCAATTTGGAAAAGCTTTGGGCTGCAGCCGAAAAAATTGAATTTGAAGCGAAAGAAGATTAAATAAAATATCAGCAAGATACACAGAGGAAGAAAAAATGGAGTACAAATTCAAGGAAATAGAGAAAAAATGGCAAAAATTCTGGGAAGAGAACAACACCTTTTATACTGATGTTTGGGATTTCTCCAAGCCTAAGTATTATGTGCTTGATATGTTCCCTTATCCTTCGGGCGTTGGTTTGCACGCAGGTCATCCCGAAGGTTATACCGCTACCGATATCGTGTCCCGTATGAAGCGTATGCAGGGCTATAATGTTTTGCATCCTATGGGCTACGACTCCTTCGGTCTGCCTGCAGAGCAGTACGCTGTGGATACGGGAAACCATCCCAATGGCTTTACCCAAAAAAATATTGATACCTTTTCGGGACAGCTCAGGGAATTGGGCTTTGACTACGACTGGTCCAAAGTGCTTGCCACCTCCGATCCCAAGTTCTATAAATGGACTCAGTGGATCTTCAAAAAATTGTGGGAAAAGGGATATGCCAAACGCATTGAAATGCCCGTAAACTGGTGTGAGGCTCTTGGTACCGTTTTGGCAAACGACGAGGTGATCGACGGAAAATCCGAACGCGGCGGCTATCCTGTTGTGAAGAAGATGATGATGCAGTGGGTCATTGATCAGCCTGCATTTGCCGAAAAGCTCCTGGAAGGGCTGGACGAGATCGATTGGCCCGAATCCACAAAGGAGATTCAGCGCAACTGGATCGGAAAGTCTACCGGTGTTGAGGTCGATTTCAAACTGGTTGGCGGCGGTGAATTTTCCATTTATACCACTTGTATCGAAACCATTTACGGAATTACCTTTATGGTTCTGGCGCCCGACGGTAAGATCGTGCAGGGACTGCTTGACCGTGTGGAAAACAAGGAAGAGGTAAAGGCGTATATCGAGGAAGCGGCAAAGAAGAGCGAGATCGACCGTACCGACGCGACCAAAACCAAGACAGGCTGCCCTTTGAAGGGCATCTATGCCATCAACCCCGTCAACGGTAAGGAAGTTCCTGTATTTATCGGGGACTTCGTTCTTGGAAACTACGGTACCGGTGCTGTCATGGCGGTTCCCAGCCACGACCAGCGTGACTTTGAGTATGCCGTCTATCATAACATCCCTATGATTCAGGTCATCGAGGGGCGTGATGTTTCCGAATGTGCCTTCGAGAAGCAGGATTATTTGGGAAAAGGCTGTAAACTGATCAATTCCGAGGAATTTAACGGAATGACCGTAGAAGAAGCAAAGGAAGCCATTACCGTAAAGCTTGAGAGCCTTGGTGTTGCAAGACGCAAAACCAACTATCACTTCCGCGAATGGATCTTCGCCCGTCAGCGCTATTGGGGCGAGCCCGTTCCCTGTGTTTATACAGAAAAGGGAGAAACTGTTTTTCTGCCTGATGAAGAACTGCCTCTGGTTCTGCCCGTTCTGGAAGATTATAAGGGGCGCGGCGGCAAAGCTCCCTTGGAGAACGCTACCGAATGGAAACAGTATGATCAAAATGGTGTTAGGGGTGTTCGCGAGACCTCTACAATGCCCGGTTCTGCAGGTTCTTCTTGGTACTTTTTGCGTTACATAGATCCCCATAACGAAAAAGAATTTTGTGATCCCGAATTGATGAAACATTGGATGCCTGTCGATCTCTATATCGGTGGTCCCGAACACGCCGTAGGGCATCTTATGTATTCCAGAATCTGGAACCGCTTCTTGTACGATAACGGACTTTCCCCCGTGAAGGAACCCTTCAAAAAATTGGTCCATCAGGGTATGATCCTGGGTGAAAACGGTATTAAGATGGGCAAGCGTTTCCCCGAGTTTGTGGTGAACCCCTCCGATATCGTTCGTGAATACGGTGCCGATACCCTTCGTCTGTACGAAATGTCCATGGGACCCTTGGAGGTTTCAAAGCCTTGGTCTTCCGACGGTGTTAAGGGTGCAAAGAAATTTATCAATCGCGTTTGGTATTTCTTTACCGATGGTGCGAATATTACCGAGGAGAACGACGGCAAACTGACCAAGATCTATCATCAGACCGTTAAGAAGGTCACCTCCGACTTTGAATCTCTTGGTTTTAATACCGCCATCGCACAGATGATGGTATTTGTAAACGAGGTTTACAAGAACGGCACTTGCCCGAGGGAATATGCGGAAGGCTTTATCAAGATGATCTCCTGTATCATCCCCCATGTAGGCGAAGAGATCTGGCAGCTTCTGGGGCACGATAAGACCATCGCTTACGAGCCTTGGCCCACTTATTCTGAAGATAAGTGCAAGGAATCGGAAGTTACCATTGCGGTGCAGGTAAACGGCAAGATGCGCGGCACCGTCATTATGGAACCGGATCTTGAAAACGATGAAGTTGTTGAAAAGGTTCTGGCAAACGAAAAAATTGCCGCGTTCCTTGAAAAGCAGGATGGCACGATCCGCAAGACCATCGTTGTTAAAAACAAACTAGTCAATATCATTGTAAAATAATGCTTCACCCGCCGATTTCGGCGGGTGTTTTTTATATATTGCTGAAATTTTTCAATATTTTTGAAAATTCATTATTTTATGCTGAAAAATATAGTGCAAAAAAATGTCATTTGTGCTAAAATGAATGGGGAAGCAGTTCTCTTCTTTTTGATATTTCACAGAAAAAAAGCGAATTTTTGTGAAAAATAGGGTTTTTCACAAACTTAATATCTTTAAAATGTGCTACTTCCTTTGAATAATGCATTTTAAGAGAAGTCTTTGTTTGTTATACTTTTAGTATAAGGAGTTGTGCCTATGGGTTTTTATACGGAGTTTAAGCTCACTTCTTTTGAGAAGATCGCCTTTGCCCAAAGTCTTGCCACTACCGATTATCGTTACAAGATTCAGAATATCGGTTACGGTATATACGGTCAGGCACCTGCAGGCGGCGGCGTTCTTGAGATTGGCTTTGTGGAACAGAACCCCATTATTCTTTCAGGAGAAGAAGGGGAGATCCTTGTGGAGGAAAACAGCATTTTCATCATTCCTCCAGGGATGAATTTTAGAGTGCAATCTTTAACTCCCGATCTTCACCGTCATACCACGGCGGAGTTTTTGATCCGCTGTCAGACAAAAAGGGTGAAGGAGTATCACCCTCCGAAGGGGAAAACCCTTGTTCTTCCGTTTGTCATTCCTCACAACTCGGGTAGCGGTGAAGTTTTTTCTCTGATACGCTCCATTGTTTTAAATAAAACCACCCGTCCCGAACGAAGTTATTTTGAAGAGTGCGCGGATTTTATGCAGCTTCTTTCCAAGGTTTCTTCCTTGGTTCAGGTTTCGGAATCGGATGTTGAGATTTCTCCCGGTAACCGCAGATATTGCGAACGGGCAAAAACCTTTATTTTTGAAAACATCGATCGGCGTCTTACGGTCAGTGATGTGGCAAATGCAGTGGGTGTCAGCAAGAACTATCTGACCAATGTGTTTTCCGCAGGGGAAGGGGTTCCTCTTATTGAGTATATCAATCGGCGAAAGCTTTCCTATATGATCGAGCTTGTGCGTCGCTACGATTACACCGTTGCGCAGGCAGGAGAGCATGTGGGCTTTACCGACGCCAACTATATCAGCCGTATTTTTAAGCGCTACTACGGTGTGACCCTCACTGAGTATAGAAGAAATCTTTTCCGCAAGGAATTATCAGCGAAAAAGGATTCTTCCACATAAATTAAAACTCAATTCAATATCTTTTGATAAAGTAAGAAAAAAGGAGAAAGATATGCTTGCAATTAAAAATGCAACCCTGATCATGAAGGATCACCTGATCCCCGGTGCAGTCATCCTTTGTGAAGACGGCAAAATCGTCGCTTTCGGTAAAAAGCTTGAAATTCCTGCAGGCGCCGAAGTGATCGATGCCCAGGGACAATATGTAGGCCCCGGCTTTGTAGATATCCATACCCACGCGGCAGGCCCTTATTGGTTCTATGAGAACCCGAAACAGGCAGCTGATGTGATCTTGGAGCACGGCGTTACCACGGTTCTTCCCGTTGTATACTTCAGTATGAACAAGGAAGAGTTTATTAAGGCTACTTCTGACATCCAGGAAGCGGTAAAGAAGGGTGAGATCCCCAACTTCGGCGGCTTCTATATGGAAGGACCTTATATGAACCCCAAGTTCGGTGCAGACCGTGAGAACAACCCCTGGCAAGCACCTTGTAACCCGGCAGATTATCTTGATATCATCCGTCAGGCAGGTCAGGATGCAAGGGTTTGGGCACTGGCTCCCGAAAGAGAGAACATTGAGCAGTTTGTGATCGACTGTAAAAAGGAAAAGGCAGATGTTGTCTTTACCGTCGCTCATTCCGAGGCAACTCCTGAACAGATCGAAAAGCTCATTCCTTACGGACTCAGAATCGGTACCCACCACACCAATGCCACCGGTACCTTGGAAAAATATCCCGAATGCCGCACACCTTGTGTGGATGAAACCGTAAACTATAATCCCGATATTTTCGCGGAACTGATTTGTGACTCTGTTGGTATTCATGTAGATCCCTACAACCAGAGACTGATCCGCAAGATCAAGGGTCCCGACAGACTCATTCTTATTTCCGATGCCTGTGTGTTTGACGGACCTCAGCCCGAAGGCTATGAAGGCGTAAATGACCTTTGCTTTGACTGGGCAGGGGAGATCGCAGGGTCCAAACTTACTCTCGATGTTGCTTGTCGCAACTTTATGGTACATACCGGCGCAAGCCTTGTGGATGTATTCCACTATGCTTCCTACAACCCTGCAAGGGCGGTAGGCTACACCGATCGCGGTGAGATCCGCGTTGGCGCGGTGGCTGATCTTGTGATATGTGACCATCAGGTCAACATCAATAAAGTAATTTTAAAAGGAGAAATCGCAAAATGAAAGACTTTATCGTCGATCCCGCAACCAAGTTCAATTTTGAGCCTGCAGAGTTTGTTCCTTTCAAGGACAAAAAAGTTTGCGACTATGTTCGCAGCCTGAGCGGAACCGATCTCGAGAAGCGCGAGGATTGGTGGCATCCCGAATTTACCGTTAAGGTAATGATGAACCCCCATCCCGTTCTCATCGCTACTCTGTTTTCCCGTCTGAAGGCCGCTTCCGAGGCCGGTAAGAGCTTTACCATGATCCTCGGCAACCCCGAACCCGATACCTACATTCCTCTGGCACAGTTGATCAACTACTTCCAGATCGACTGCTCCAAGGTTCACCTTGTTGCAGAGGATGAATGGGCTGATCAGGACGGTAACATCGCTCCTATCACCTACGAAGCTGGCTTTGCTCACTCTATGATCAAGTATCTGTACTACCAGATCGATGAGAAGCTCCGTATGCCTATGGAAAATGTTCATTTCCCCACCAACGCCAATATCAAGGATTATTCCAAGATCATTGACGATATCACCGAGGGCACCGGTGCTGACATCGCTTCTACCTCTCCCGGATGGGCAGGTCACATGGCATTTGTTGATCCTATCCCCGAATTTATCGGCAGCGGTGACATCGAAGAGTGGCTCAATCAGCCTGCTCAGATCGTAACTCTCCATCCCATGACCATTATGCAGAACTCCCTCAACGGTACCTTCGGTCAGTCCGGTGACATTGCAAATGTTCCCCCCAAGGCTGCTACCATCGGTCCTCTTGATGTTATGCGCGCAAAGGAAAGAATCGAAGTTCACGCTCTTGCTACCTGCGGCACCTTCTCTTCTTGGCAGAGAATGACTTCTCGTCTTTGCACTCACGGTCCTGTAACTCCTTATCTGCCCAGCTCTATGCTCCAGACCAAGAAAACTCAGGTCTACATCAGCGAAGAGCTCGCAGCTCCCTTCGAATGCTGGGAGAAGGTTGGTTATTAATCTACCGATCCAAACAAAAAACAAGCACCTTTTGGTGCTTGTTTTTTTTACAGTTTCATAAACAAAAAGCACTTGCGATTGCAAGTGCTTTTTTGGCGGAGAAGCGGGGATTTGAACCCCGGCGCCAGAATAATCCGACCTAACGGTTTAGCAAACCGTCCCCTTCGACCTGCTTGGGTACTTCTCCAAATCGTTATTTTATTAAAAGAAAAAGACCACTCTCGGTGGTCTTTTTCTATGGCGGAGGGAAAGGGATTCGAACCCTTGTGGGATTTCTCCCAAACGGTTTTCAAGACCGCCTCGTTATGACCACTTCGATATCCCTCCAAATTGGGGACACGAAAGATTATAGGCTATTTTTCCCCTTTTGTCAAGGGGAAAAGCCGTTTTTTATGTTTTTCTTATCCCTTTTTCTTTTTCTTCACGGCAAAACCGAAAGAGCCGATTTTTTTGCCCAACTGAATGTAATCTCCGTGGGAGTAAGCCAAGAGATTTGCCTTCTTCAGATCCAGTTTTCCCTTTTCGTCGATGTACTTTTCATCCACATCTACCGCAACGATCTCGGCGAGGAACATATCGTGAGAGCCAAGCTCTTTTACTTCCACCACCTTACATTCCAGGGACAGGGGACTTTGTGCCAGGGTAGGGCAAGAAACCTTTGCCGCCTTTTCGGGGGTGAGAGAATATGCCTTGATCTTATTCATCTTTGCGCCGGTATAAACACCGCAGGCATCGGTGGCCTTTGCAAGAGAGCCTGTGGTGAGATTGATGACAAATTCTCCCGTTTCACTGATGATCTTATGGGAATGACGGCTTTTCCGAAGGGAAATATAGGTCATTGGCGGTTCAGAACAGGTAATGCCTGTCCAGGCAACGGTTGCTGCATTGGGTTTTTCCATCGTTCCGCTTGTTACAAGAACTGCGGGGACAGGTGCTAAAAGAGTGCCTCCCGGCCAAGTAATTTTTGCCATAAATACCTCTTATGTTCTTAAAAATAGATTTTCAATTTGTTTTTTGGTAAAGGGAACCAGAACCGGTCTGCCGTGAGGGCAAACGGTTATGTTGTCGATCTCCCGAAGCTTTTCCACGATCCACTTGTGATCGGCATCGGTAGAGGGGATACCGGCTTTGACTGCCGCTTTGCAAGCCATGGAATAAAGGGTGCGGTCAAATTTCTTTTCACCTGCGCCTCCTGCTTTTCCGCCAAGTATCAGTTCCTTCGCGCTTTCCTCTAAAAGGGATCGGATGGCATCTCCGGAAAGAGAAATAAATTCTATGGGGATTCCTCTGAGAAGAAAGCTCGTTTCACCAAATTCCTCTACAAGGAAACCTGCTTCCTCCAATTCCTTTAAGTGATCGGCAATGGCGGCCGCTTCGTTGGGGGTAAGATTTAGGACCACAGGCTCTAAAAAGAGCTGTGTGGATTCTTTTTTGTGACTCTTTTTCAGTGCTTCATATAAAATGCGCTCATGAGCCGCGTGCTTATCGATCAGGTACAGGGTATCCTTTGTTTCGTATAAAATGTAAGCGGAAAAGACCGTTCCCCGAATGGTTCCCAGGAGCGAGAGGGGATTGTCGCTCGTTTGATCGGGTAAAACGCCCTCGATCGCCATTTGCTCGGGCTCTTCTTGCACGATCTCCGTTTTTACTTCTTCCTTTGGAATGGAAGGCTGAGGATCTTCTTTTTTTATATCGATAGTATTTTTTTTGCTTTCAAAGAAAAATTCCTTTGCGCTCTCAACTACAACTTTTTCTCCCTTGATCCTATCTTCCTCGGGAAGAAGTGTGCTTTTGCCGCGGCTTGGAGCGGAGGAGAAGAGAGAAAGCTCTGCGCTTTTTTCCTTCCAAGCTCCGCTTTGCACTTCTGCCGAGGGCTTCGGCTGCTCCTTTTTTTCGCTAATGTTGGGAATAATGGTTTGGGGTGAGGTTCGGGCTTTCGCAACTGCCTGCGCATATTCGTCTCGGGCGAGGCGATTGGATAGAGCGGAAAGGGTATTCCTTACAGCTTGATATACGGCATTGTAAACGCTTCTTTCGTCGTCAAAACGGATCTCAAGCTTGGCAGGGTGCACATTCACATCCACCTTCTCGGGATCAATGGTAAGAAAGAGCACACAGCCGGGGAATTTTTCGCTTTTTACAAAGCTTTTGTATGCATCCTCCATGGCAAACTGCATGGTGCGTGATTTTACAAAACGGGAATTGATGTAAAAGCTTTGCCAGGAATGGTTGCTCCGTGCCATTTCGGGTCGGGTAATAAATCCGTAAATGTGAAAATCCCCGATGGTGTGGTCACATTCCACCAAGGATGCGGAAAATTCACTGCCGTAAACGGAGTAGACGGCGTCTTTTAGCTTCCCGTTGCCAATGGTTTGCATTTTTATGTTTCCGTCGGCAATGAACTTGAATGCGATCTCGGGGTGGGAAATGGCAATTCTTTGGAGATACTGCAAAATGGCAGAGCCCTCTGTCTGCGGCCTTTTTAAGAATTTTTTTCTTGCAGGCTGATTGAAGAACAGATCCTGTACGATCACAGTGGTTCCGTCTGCACAGCCGCACTCTTCCAGAGAGAGCATTTCTTCTCCCTCCAGCACCATCTGATGACCCATCTCATCTTCCCGTCTTTTAGAAAGCATCGTGAAACGGGAGGTAGAGGAAATAGCCGCCAGTGCCTCTCCGCGGAAACCTAAGGTTTCAATGGCTGAAAGATCCTCGGCCGTTTTGATTTTGCTGGTAGCGTGACGGCGTACGGAAAGAGGCAGATCCTCTTTCTCCATACCGATACCGTTGTCCGTGATGCGGATCATATCAATGCCGCCGCCTGCGATCTCGCAAACGATGGCAGTGCTTTCGGCATCGATGGCATTTTCAAGAAGCTCCTTTACCACATTGGCAGGCCGTTCGACCACTTCTCCTGCGGCAATGAGGTTGGAGGTTTGGGTGTCAAGTAAATTGATCCTTGCCATTTCGGCTCCTTTTTACAGTTTTTTCGCTTCTTTGGATAATTCGTAAAGCTTTCCAAGGGCTTCAATCGGGCTCATGGTATCCACATTGATTCCCTTTAAGGTGTCAATGATCTCGTCTTTGATGGAGGAGAACATGGGAAGCTCTTCCTCTTCATTTCGGATAAGGATTTTTTCCTTCGGGGCTTTTTCTTCCAATTCTTTCAGG
>JAZUOK010000200.1:0-2269 GCA_045604665.1 Eubacteriales bacterium
TTGATTTGGCGCAAAGCGCCAAGATTTTTTTATAAAAGGTTTTTACAAACACCTCATCCACCGCTAAAGCGGTCCCCCTTCTCCCACAGGAGAAGGCTATATGGCAAAAACTTTTACCTTTCCTGTAGGGACCGGCGGCCCCGACGGTCCGCATACAAAAAATGGGCATTTGCATTTGCAAATGCCAACCATTTCTATTTTCTTTTCTCTCTTATCTTTTCTCTAAAAAAAGAGCCCGAAGGCTCTTTTTTTATTTTACGCTATATAAAATTTCGCTATAGGTGGGGAAGGGCCAGATATTACGAGGAGTAAGAAGCTCGAGAGCATCTACCGTTTCTCGGAGATCTTCCATTTTGTGGAAGAGATTTTCCCTTGCAAAAACGGCACTGTCAAGGGTGGAAGTAATGGCTTTTCCTTCTTCTACGGCAATTTCAAGCTTTGTCAGCTTTTGGTAAAGCATTTTACAAAGATCGGAATATTTCAAGAGCAATTCCATCTGTAAGGAATCGTCAAGCTTCAGCTTACGCTTTAAGGAGACCTCCTCCATCAATTCCTTTTCATACCCGAAAACGGCAGGTAAAATATCCTTTTTCACAAGGTCAATAAAGGTAGCCGCTTCCACACCGATATTCTTGGTATAGTTTTCCAGAAGCACTTCCTGACGGGAAGCGATCTCCGCACCGGAGAGTACTTTGTGCTTCTCAAAAACGGCAATATTCTTTTCATCGGTATAGTGAGGGAGGACCTCTACCGTATTGGTAAAGTTGGAAAGGCCGCGTCTTTGCGCTTCCTGACGCCATTCATCGGAATAGTTATTTCCGCCGTACACAATGCGGTAATGGGAAAGGAGGGTATCGTGGATCAATTTATCCAGATCCTTGTGGAAATCCCGGCTTTTTTCCAAAATATCGGAAAAAGACGAAAATGCCTCTGCCACAATGGTATTGAGGATCATATTGGGGCAGGCAATACTGCAAGAGGAGCCGGGCATACGAAACTCAAACTTATTTCCCGTAAAGGCAAAGGGAGAGGTACGGTTTCGGTCGGTACTGTCCTGAGGAATTTCCGGCAGGACGGAAGCACCGATCTTCAGTTTGGTACGGGGTCTGTCCTCGGGTTTTTCCCCTGCCATAATATCCTGTAAAATACTCTCAAGCTCGGACCCTAAGAAAATGGAAAGGATCGCAGGAGGTGCTTCGTTTCCGCCAAGTCTGTGGTCGTTCCCGTCACCGGAAACGGAAATGCGAAGCAGGTCTTGATTTTCATCTACTGCTTTGATAATGGCAGTGAGCACCAAAAGGAACAGAGCGTTCTGGGAAGGTGTTTTTCCCGGCTTTAAGAGATTTTGACCTTCGGCGGTGGAAAGGGACCAGTTGTTGTGCTTACCGCTGCCGTTGACCCCTTGAAAGGGCTTTTCGTGGAGAAGACAGGCAAGTCCGTGACGGGCGGCGATCTTCTTCATCATTTCCATGGTCAACTGATTGTGATCGGTGGCAATATTTACCGTAGCGAAGATGGGTGCAAGCTCGTGCTGGGAAGGGGCAACCTCGTTATGCTCTGTAGAGGCTAAAATACCAAGCTTCCAAAGCTCCTCGTCCAATTCCTGCATAAAAGCGTGCACTCTGGGCTTGATCTGACCGTAGTAATGGCCGTCGGTCTCCTGCCCTTTGGGAGGCTTTGCGCCGAAAAGGGTTCTGCCGCAGAAAACAAGGTCGGGCCGTTTGGACCAGATCTCGCTGTCAATGAGAAAGTACTCCTGCTCTGCGCCTACATGGGCAATGACCCTTCGGGTTTCGATTCCGAAGAGCTTTAACAGTCTTCTTGTCTCACGGTCAATGGCTTCCTGAGAACGGAGAAGAGGGGTTTTTTTGTCCAGACTCTCACCGCGGAAGGAGCAGAAGGCAGTAGGGATACAAAGGGTCTTATCCTTAATAAAGGCGTAGGAGGTGGGGTCCCAGGCGGAATAGCCTCTTGCCTCAAAGGTGGCGCGAAGACCCCCCGAGGGGAAGGAAGAGGGGTCTGCCTCACCTGCGATCAGGTTTTTACCGGAAAACTCCATGATCACCTGACTGTCGCTGACAGGCTTGATGAAGGAATCGTGCTTTTCCGCAGTGGTACCGGTCATAGGCTGGAACCAGTGGGTAAAATGGGTAGCACCGAGGGACAGCGCCCAGTCGCGCATACCCTTTGCCACTTCATCGGCAATGTGGGGATCCAGTCTCTCTCCCTTGGAGGCAGTATTTTTCAGAGAATGATAGATCTCTTCGGG
>JAZUOK010000201.1:0-3651 GCA_045604665.1 Eubacteriales bacterium
CGTCGGCGCTGTTACAAACAATGTAACAGGCGGTCAATTCCTCTTAAGCTTTGTAGGCGGTTCTGCAGGATATAACAGAAGCGCTGTGATCCCCAAGGTCACCAATAACATTGGCGGAAATGCCAAGATCGAAGTAGAGGGCGGTGTTTTGACCGACGAAAGCGGAAAAGCTGAAACCACCACCTTTGCATTTATCGGTGGCTCTATTGGTCTGAACCCGGTTTGTATCAAAAATATTGCAAACAGCTTCTCCGGTTCTGTCTATGTATTTTCAGGCTTTGGCGGTACAAGAGTTTCTGACAAAGCAAACAGCACCGATATTTACTATGTAGAAAATATCAGCAACCACTTCAGCGGCGGTGAATTTCAGAGCTTTTACGGAGGATCCAGAACAAACGGCTTTGTTAAGACGATCACCAACAGTCTCTCAAACACCAAGATCATTACCTTCTACGGCGGTTCCAACGGAACAAGCGTGAACAGTGGCGCAATCGAAAATACAGCGATTGAAACCACCATTGAAAGAGGCACGAATATTACCAATTTCTACGGCGGCACCTTGACAGCGGTAATTACCGGTAAGATCGTAACTACGGTCAACGGCGGTAATGTTAAAAACTTCTATGCAGGCGCCAGAGGGGGCACTGCCAAGTCCAATGTAGAAACAAGCATAAACGGCGGTCATATCATCACCTATTACGGAGGCAATGCGGAAGGCGGCGCAATCGAAGGAAATGTAATGACCGAGGTTCGCGGCGGTATCATTGATACCTTCTACGGCTCCGGTAAGGGCGGCAGTGTAAGCGGTGAGACCACAACGAACATTCTCGGCGGAACTATCGCGAAAAAGCTTGTTACCGGCTCGGGCGGTGCGGCTGCAGGTAAGATCACCACAACGATCCCTGCAGGAAGCGCAGCGGTATTTGAAAAAGAATTTTTCGGTGGAAATGCGGCAGGAAGTGCTTCTTCCAATGCTACCGAGGTTTTAGGCGGTACCTTCTACGGTACGGTATCCGGCAGCGGTATCACCCTTTCCATTGAAACGGGCTCTCCTGTTATTTACGGCGCATTCTCCTGTGAAAATGCTGTCGGCGGTGCCGGCACTCTCCTTCTCGGAAAGGATGCTGCGGTTTCTGTGGATACCGTAACAGGAAGCTTTGCCATCAACCAGACCCAGTTCTGGACCAACGGCCATAAGTTCTTTGTTGCAAAGGATATTTCAGCTGCACAAATCAAACTGATCTCCAGCGAAACCAGAAGTATCGGCTCTTACAAGGAAGACTTTGAAGGCGGCTACACCGTTACGGGTATCAGTATGGCACCTGTCAGTGCAAAGCTGATCCTTGATACCAGAGTCGGCGTCAAGTTCTACTTTGAAAAGCCTGACATTGATGCCATCAAAGACAGATTCACCTATTCTGTAAAGCTTGGCAGCGGCAAGGTGGCAGAAGGAACCTATTCCGACCTGACCACGGAAGATAATTATTATGTTCTCACCTTTACCGGCATCGGTCTTCTTGATTTTGATACGGAGTTTGAGGTGATTGCAACAGGCCTTTACGATGCAAATAGCTCCAACTATAATTCCATTCTGAAGCTTTCGGAGCTTGGTGCGAACACGGTTGAAAAGCAAAGTGCAAAGGTGCTGTTCAGAGCACTTTCGGATCTTGGCAGAGTTGTTCGTGATCCTGAAAGCAGAAAGTATGTTTCCTTGGGTTACAAGAAAGTTACGCCAAAGCCTTACGGTGAAAACGGCGAAGAAGGAGCTCTTCTTACCTTTGCCGGAAAGAACCTTTTGATGAATGATGCCCTGGGCATTCGTCTTTACGGTACTGCAGAAAACGCAGAGGATGTAAAGGATATCAAGGTTGTGGTAAACAATACGGATGTTACAGCACTGTGTGATATTTCTCAGCCCACCTTAAGCGACGGAGCATACAAATTCACCGTTGATATTTTTGTGAGCGCATCCAAGATGCAGTCAAGTTTTGAGATTGCAATTTACGACAAGAATGATAAGGCTTGCTTGATGCTTTTCGATCAGGTAGACTGGATCGCGCAGGCCATCATCAACAACGAACCGGAAAATGTTCTTGCAAAGCAGGTTCTTATTTACATTCAGAAGGTCTACAACTATATCAACGATATTCAGCACATTATTACTCCTCCTTCTCCCGGCGGAGAAGGCGTATTTGGTGACAGAATAGATCTGTGACCAAGCAAAGCGCAGAGGATGGAATACAATTTCTCTGTGCTTTGTGTAAGCGGGAAACCCTACGGGCGATAAAGCCCGTAGGGAGAGCCTTCTCTAAACTTTTAATTTGTTATGCCAAATGGCAATTCTTGGAGGAAAAAATATGAGTAAATGCAAACTTTGGTCGTTGCTTCTCGCTGCAACGCTTCTCTGTGCCTGTTTGCTCGGTGTTTTATTCGTCGGCACCCAGGCAGAGGGTGTGGCTCATGAGTGGTATGTAGATGGTGTCGGTACGGATGCCGATCACTACGCCACCATTGATGCCGCCATGGCAAAAGCGAAAGCTACGACTTGGGCAAAAGGGGATAGCCTGATCATTTATGTGACGAAAACCGGCACGGCTACCACCTTTGCAAGCGGTACGACCGGTCGTGCGCTCTTTAATGTAAACACGGTGTTCCGCGCAGACAGTACAAAGCTTCCCATTACAATCAACGGGGACGACCCTGCAACGGCGGAAGCGGAACAGAATTCGATTATCCTCGAAAATGAACCCACATGGGTGCCGGAGGGATACAAGAGCTTTGCTGCTACCAACGATTATACCTTTAAAAATATGGACTTTTCCACTTGGGGAGATTCCACCTATACCTTTTTCGGTGGCTCGGGCAAGGTTACCTTTGATAATGTAAACCTCGGTACCACCCAGACCCTTGTGATTACACCCTCCGTCGGCGGATATACCTTCTTCAATGGTTGGACTTCCGCTTTGTTCAAAGCCAATGCGGATGCGGACGGACTTTTGCCTACGGGCTTTACCTTTATCAATACCGATTACGGTAAAAACATTGGCACCCTTTCGTCAAGACCCGTTCCTTTTGGTATTAGAAATACAGGTGTCGATGTGGGTGGCGGTCTTACCATTAAAAACGATATGCTCCGCAACAAGATCGTCATTGGTACGGGTTCTGACATAGCGTATCTGACACACCACAATACGGATTACTACCAATACATTCAGCAGGAGCCTGCCGAAAGTATTATTGAGGTAGACGGCGGTACCGTTACAAATCTCTTGGGATCGGCGGAAATTGAGGGATATAAAGGTCTTGGAAATAAGCTGATCACAAATGTAAAAAGCGGTACGGTAGGTACTCTTCATATGGGTCCCGGTCTTGCCGACGGCAAGTATACCGGTAACATTGAGATCCACTGGACCGGCGGCACGGTTTCCGACTACAAGTCTGTAAAAGCAGGCACAGTTGTGGGCACGGTTACCAACCATGTAAAAGACAGGGATGTTTCTGTTTATACCGCAAACGGCTTTAATATGAACGGAACCCTCTCGGGAACTCTCCATAATATTTATGAAAACTGTGACTGTGGCGACTCCCGCTTCTTGGGTGCAAGCGGTAAAGCTCCCAATTTGATCAACACCTTCAAAGGTACGTTTACTA
>JAZUOK010000202.1:0-3469 GCA_045604665.1 Eubacteriales bacterium
GTTCCGATCACAATGTGACCGCAATTGCGGCATTCCCAAATTTTAACTTCACTCTTCTTGAATACTTCTGCATTCTCAACATTCTGAAGAAGCTTTCTGTATCTTTCCTCGTGGCTCTTTTCAATGGCGGCAACAAGGCGGAACTTTCTTGCAAGGTCGGTAAAACCTTCTTTTTCCGCAGTTACGGCAAAGCCCTCGTACATATCGGTCCATTCGTAGTTTTCGCCCTCTGCAGCATCTTCCAGGTTCTCGGCAGTGTCACCGATTCCGTTCAATTCCTTAAACCACATTTTTGCGTGTTCTTTTTCGTTTTCGGCTGTTTTCAAAAAGAGGGCAGCGATCTGCTCATAGCCTTCCTTTTTTGCCTTGGATGCAAAATATGTATATTTGTTTCTTGCCTGGCTTTCTCCTGCAAAAGCAGCTTCCAGATTTTTCTCGGTCTGTGTGCCGGCGTATTTGGTTTCTTTCATTGTTTTCTCCTTTCAGAATAACTTCGTGTCATTCTACCATAAAAATCACAGAAAAACAATAGATTTTTTTCTTTTTCTCCAACGAAAAAGAAAAAACGGTACAAAAATGTACCGTTTACAGATCGTCTGCGTCCTGAACGGGTCGATCTTTGAAGTCCAAAGGCCGCCCCGTATACCAGCCTTCAGGATCGGTTCTGCTGGGAGGAAAGTGGATCATATCGCTTGGGCCTGTTTCAAATACAGGTCTCGGTTTTCTGTCTTTGGGATTGATTTTGATTTTTTTCATAGAAAACTCCTTTTTTCTTTTAGTTTGCTTTTTGCGCTGAAAATTATGCTTTCCCATTGAATTTTACAAGGTAATATGATAAAATGATTTTGTATATAATCACAGAGAGGTAGAAGCGATGTCAAACGAAAAGTATTTTATCAAGCTCGGCGAAATCATCGATAAATTGGAGCTTTTGGAGCTTTGTACAAAGCCCGAACACCGTGAAATAAAAATTTACGATAAGAAGGTCAGCCGTCCGAGCCTTTTTTTGGTAGGCTTTAAGGAGTACTTTTATCCGGATCGGATTCAGATTCTGGGCAGAACCGAGTATGATTATCTGGAGACCCTTTCTGATGAAAAAAGAGAACAGGCGATCTATTCTTTGATGGAGAGAAAGCCTTGCTGTGTTATTTTCTGCCACGGCAGAGAGGTAAAGGATTCTACCAAGGCTTATGCCAAGGAATTTGGTGTGCCGATCCTTTCTACACCGAAAGATACCTCGTATTTTATGTCAGCACTTATTTCGATTCTGAATGTTGCTTTGGCAGATCGCATTACCAGACACGGTGTTTTGGTAGAGGTTTTCGGCGAAGGTGTTCTTCTGCTTGGTGACAGTGGCGTCGGTAAAAGCGAAACGGCCATTGATCTTGTAAAAAGAGGGCATCGACTCATTGCCGATGATGCAGTGGAAATTAAGCGCGTTTCCGACAGAACCCTTGTAGGCTCTGCTCCCGAAATGATCCGTCACTATGTGGAACTGCGCGGCATCGGTGTGGTGGATGTAAGGCGTCTTTTCGGTATGGGCGCGGTAAAGGATACAGAAAAGATCGAATTGATCATCAATTTAGAGCAGTGGGAGCAGGGCAAGTTTTACGAGAGACTCGGTATGGATATGGAATATACGGAACTGATGGGAATCAAGATCCCTTCCGTTACCATTCCTGTAAGACCCGGCAGAAACCTTGCTCTTATCATTGAAATTGCCACGATGAATAACCGTCAGAGAATGATGGGCTTTAATACAGCAGAGGAACTGAACGAAAAATTGATGAAGCAGCTGGGAGGAGAGTAAATGTATTATATCGGTATCGACCTTGGCGGAACCAATATTGTTTGCGGTCTTGTAGATGTAAACGGTAAGATCTTGCTGAAAAAGAAGTGTAAAACAAAAGCATCCAGACCTGCAGATGAGATCGTTCGTGATATGGCTTTGCTCTGCGACAGCGTTATCGAGGAATTTGGCTGCGGAAAAGATAAAATTGCTTTTTGCGGTGTGGGAACACCCGGTATTGCAAATTCGGAAAGCGGTATTGTGGAGTATTCCTGTAATATCCCTTCGTTCTTGAACTTCGATTTGGTATCTGCCCTTAGAAAACATACCGGTTTTTCCCGAATCGGCATCGAAAACGATGCCAATTGCGCCGCAAAGGGTGAAGCGGAAGCAGGAGCGGCGAAAAACAGCAAAAATTCCATATTTGTTACCCTTGGAACCGGTGTTGGCGGCGGAATCATTTTGAATGGCAAGGTTTATCACGGCATCAATTTTGCCGGCGGTGAGCTTGGCCATGTGGTGATCGAAGCAGGAGGATATCCCTGCTCCTGCGGAAGATGCGGATGCTGGGAGACCTATAGCTCCGCAACTGCCCTTTGCCGTATGACAAGAGAAGAGATGATCAAAAACAGAAAGAGTCTTATGTGGATTCTTTCTGAAAACGATATGGCAAATGTAAGCGGAAGGACTGCTTTTGATGCATATAAAAAAGGTGATGCAAGTGCAAAGGCGGTTCTTGACAGATTTTTCTATTATCTTGCACTTGGGGTTTCAAATATGATCAATATTTTTCAGCCCGAGATCCTTTCCATCGGCGGCGGTATTTCCGCAGAAGGGGAGACTCTTCTTGCCCCTGTGAGAAAAATGGTAGAAAAACAGCAATATTCCCATAACTGTAAGAACAAAACTGTTTTGAAGGCTGCAGAGCTTGGCAATGATGCAGGAATCATTGGCGCGGCACTGCTTTGGAGGTAAATGTGTCTGTAGCACAACAGATCAAAGACCTTCTTTCCTTGCTTGAGGAAAAGGGTGCTTTTTCAAAAGATGAATATGAATTTTGCGAGAATTATCCCTTGGCAAAGCTGACCACCTTTTGTACCGGGGGTCCTGCGACGGTTCTGTTTTCTGAAACAAAAGAAGTGCTTTGCCGTCTGATTCCTATTTTGAAAAAAGAAAAAATCCCATTTTTTATTTTGGGAAACGGATCCAATGTGATCGCCCCGGATGAGGGCTATCATGGGCTTATTTTATCTACTGTCCGTCTGAAAAATACCAGTGTTTCGGAAAATCAGATCGAAGCGGATTGCGGTGCATCTCTCACGGCGGTGGCATCTCTTGCACATAAAATGGGTCTTTCCGGAATGGAAAACCTTTACGGCATTCCCGGTTCCGTAGGCGGTGCTGTGTTTATGAATGCAGGGGCATACGGGGGAGAATGTAAGGATGTGGTTTCCTCCGTTACGGTTTTAACGCCCGAAGGTGAAATCAAAACAGTTTCGGGCAAGGATGCCGGGTTTGGCTACCGTACCAGCCGTTTTGAAAAAAGCGAAGAAGTGATCCTTTCTGCAGTTTTTACTTTGCAAAAAGGAGAGAGGGCCGAAATTAAGAATAAAATGGACGACTTTATGAGTCGAAGAATTGCAAAGCAGCCCTTGGATTTCCCCAGCGCAGGCAGTACAA
>JAZUOK010000203.1:0-10822 GCA_045604665.1 Eubacteriales bacterium
CCGGAAACACCGATGGGGTTTTTGCTGTTTTCCATCAAAAGTCCGAGAAAACGCGCTCTCGGCATGATGGGAATCTTCTTTTTGCGAGGATAGGCCAGGACGATATCATCGTCGTGAATGGCGCCGGTATACACCACAAGATCAAGATCTTTGTAATAGCTTTCGTCAAAAGAATCATAGACCGGGATATTTTCTGCCTGTAGTTTTCTGACTGTTTCACTCTTGGCGGAATCATATCCGGAAACACGGCAACCGAATTTTTTTGCGGAAAGAGCCAGCGAAGACATGCTGACTCCACCGATCCCTAAAAAGAAAATTTTGGGGCTCCTGTTTAAAAAGTCTGAAAAGAAAGTTTTGTTCATCATCATACAATTCACCTAAAATTCATAAAAGAATGGTATCCTTTGGGAGTATCAAGGAAAAATTTAACGAAAAAGGAGATAAAAATATGCAAATTACTGATGTTAAAATCAGAAAAACCTTTTCCGAAGGACCGATGCTGGCAGTTGCAAGCATTACGCTGGATGAGATCTTTGTGGTACACGATGTGAAGGTGATCCAGGCATCCGACCGCCTTTTTATCGTAATGCCCAGCCGTAAAAATGCCGATGGTACTTATCGCGACATTGCTCATCCTATTACAGCTGAATTTCGCGCTCATATGGAGGAAAAGGTTCTTGCAGCATACCAAGTGGCAAAAGAGAATGCCGCCTTGGAAGAGAATGCTTGACCTAATTCATATTATATCGTTTTTCTCATCTTTTTGCAACACTTCCCGAATTTTTCGGGAAGTGTTCTTTTTGTTCCCGATTGATTGAAGGGGATATTTCTTTCTTTTCATTCATAGAATGGAAAAAAGGAGTGAAAAGAAATGATCCCAAAGTATAACAAAGCCCTTTTTCGGGAAAAATTCCGTCGCTATCGTATTTTCTTTTTGGTATCGGCGGTTCTCTTTTTGTCAGCACTTGTTTTGGAATGCGTTTTTTACGGCGCAGGAGGTTTTTCTGCCTTGGGTGGAAAAATTTCATTTGAACCGTTCTTTTTGCGACTTGCTGTGGGAGAGGGACTTTGTTATCTGTTCCTTTTCTTTTTGGGACTTACCATTTACGCCCCTTTTTTTGCACTGCTTGCTTCTTTCTTTAGAGGAGCACTTTCCGGATTCTGTTTGTCCTCGGTATTCTTGGGTGCCGAAGGCAAGACAAGGATCCTTCTTTTGATCTTTACTTTTTTGTATGTGCTTGCCTCTGCCTGGCTTTTTATGGGGTATGGATCTTTTTGCTCTGTTTGTGCTTTCAGACTCTATTCCTCAAAAGAAAACGGACGAGAGGAAAAGCAGATGTTCGGCGGAACGCTGTTTCGATCCGCCCTTTTTTGTAATACGGTCAATTTGCGGTTTCTTTTCAGTTATTTTCTCTTCTTTTTGGCATCGGGCTTTTTTTCTACGCTCCTTGCTTTTCTCTATTCGTTTCTTAGAAGCTTGATATAAAAAAGTGGGCGCACTGTTTACAGCGCGCCCAACATATTCATTATACGAAATTATTTTTAAAAAAACAAGCGTTAAAATATACGAAAAATAACACAAAACTTTGGTCAAAATGTGAATTTACAAAAAACATAACACATGTTAATATATAGGTGCAAGGAAGAAAGAAACAAAAAAAGAACAAAAGTTCTTCTTACAATCCAAACAAGGAGGTACGGACCTAAGATCTAAATACAGTGACCCGAGTAAACGGAGTAACCTATCGGAAACAAACCCTTTCGATAATGGAGGTACAGTCCAAAGGAAAGTATAAAGTGACCCGAACGATCGGAGAAATGTTTCGACACTCACCCTTAGATGTACAGGAGGTAAATTCCAAAATACAGTCTACAGTGACCCGGATGAACGGAGAAATGATTGGCATACCTTAATTTTACAGGAGGTAAGGTCCAAAATACAATCTACAGTGACCCGAGTGATCGGAGAAACAAAATCGATCTCATTATTTTCTGAAAAGATCAAGCCACCGTGTGGCAAATGAAAAATTAAGTGAATCGGAAAGAAAGAAGAAAGAGATCAAAAATTGAATATAGATAAAAATTTACGGAGGTAAGGTCCCATGAACAGTACGGACCAGATCTAACCCCAAACCGAAAAGAAAAAAAGACGGTTTGGGGTTTTTATTTTGGTATTTTTTTATCTTGCAAAAAGGAAGAAGCCGTGTTATACTTTTTTTGCACAAAAGAATAAACACAGTTCATAGAATTTTTCTTTGTCGGGCTTTTGCTCGGGGATCAGGAAATCACGGTGAGAATCCGTAGCAACCGCCATTACCGTAACTGAATTTTTTCTCAAGTCGGAATGCTGATCGGACTGTGGTATGTAGAAGTCTCTCGGGCAAGTGGGCGAGATCAGTAAAGGTGCGGCAGGGCATCGTTGTTTGCGTCCGGGGAGGGCGCTTTTATTTTATCCCGATGTGTAAAAAACACGAAAGGAATTTAGAAATGAAACAAAATCTCAAAAAAATTTTTACTCTTTTTCTCTGTGTTCTTCTTGCCCTGACGGCAGTTTCCTGTAGTAAGGAAGATGGACGGATAGAGAATCCTCTGATCCTTGGAATGACTCAGCCTGCTGTGACCGGAGAAGAGTTTATCTTGGAAGGTCTTTGGGAGGATTCCACCTATTTTTCGGATAAAGATTTTGGCGACGGAGAAAAAAGAATCGATGTAGCTGTAGAAGCAGAAGAGAAAACTGTTGTATTTACCATTTATACCGATAAAGAAACCCTTGCGGACGCTCTTTTGGAGCACAAATTGGTTGAGGGTGAGGAAGGCCCTTACGGCCTTTATATCAAAAAGGTCAACGGTATGACCGCAGATTACAATGTGGATCAAAGCTATTGGGCTTTTTGTAAAAACGGCGAAATGCAGATGACCGGTGTTTCTGAAACAAAGATCCAAGAAGGCGATCGGTTTGAATTTGTCTATACAAAGTAAGGAAAAAAATAAAAGAATTACAGTCAAAGAGATTGCCCTTTTTGCAATGCTTGGTGCCCTCACCTTTGGCGCGCAAGTGGTAATGGAACCGCTGCCCAACATTCACCTGACCGGAATGTTCGTGGTTCTTTTCACCAGAATATTCGGAAAAAAAGCGCTGATTCCTCTTTATCTTTATGTTTTTCTTATTGGATTACGCTGGGGATTTGGTCTTTCCTGGATCCCATATCTTTACATTTGGCTCTTCCTTTGGGCAGGAGCAATGCTCGTCCCGCGAAAATTGGGAAGAAAAGCTGCCGTATGGCTTTACTCTTTGATCGGTGCTTTGTTTGGCCTTCTTTTCGGAACGCTTTATGCACCGGCGCAGGCACTTTTGTTTGGGTTTGATCTCAAACAAACCCTTCTGTGGATTGCAAGCGGCTTTTATTGGGATGTGGTTCACGCTGCCGGAAATGCTGTGTTTTGCACCTTGGTCATACCTCTTTCCGATATTCTGGAAAAGGTTTTAAAGCGCTGAATTTTTTCATAAAAATAAAAAACCGAAACAGTTGTTTCGGTTTTTTATTTGACCAAATGTAATTTTTGCAAAATAATAAGTAGTTTTTCCCCCTTCGGTAAAAGCAGAACATCTTCCTTCCCGATACCGCCCCAACGAAACAGCGTGAAGAAATAAACGATTCCTGCAAGGAAAATACTGCAAACAGGAGCAAAAAAGGAGGGGAGAAATTTGATGAAAAGGGGATAGGTGACTCCTGCACAAATGCCGCAAAGAAGGGCGCAGAAAAGAGGCTTCAACAATATTTTCCGAAAAGAGATCCGATAATTTTGCGTTTGATATAAAAAGAACATATTAAAGCAAAACATAACAAGGTACGATATGAGGGTCGAAAGAGGAATGCCATAGTACCCAATGGATTTTGTTCCTACAAAAAGCAGAACCAAAACCGCTTTGAGGCTAACGCCGCACAGGGTAGAGAGAATGCTTTTTCTCTCATGACCGGTTGCCTGAAGCACGGCGGCACTGACGGTAATCAGTCCGGAAAATGCCACTGCAGGTGCTAAGATCGTAAGCATCGGCGCGGCAACATCTGCAGAAAAATAGGCTATTCCGCTTGCATCACGGAAAATCTCGGTGTTTTCAAAAAACATGGAAATGATCGGTTTTGCCATAACGCCAAGACCAAAGGCACAGGGAAGACAAATGACCGATACAATTCGGAAGGTGAAATCAAGTGTTTTTTTCAGATGCTCCTTGCGATCCAGTGCACCGCTGATGGCTGGGATGATACTCACAGCAAAGGGCGTGATAATGGTAGTGGGAAGATTGAAAAAGGTCACGGCTTTTGCTTGGTAGGCACCGTAGAGGCTCATTGCCACATTGGTTTCATCTCCCACAGGAAAAAAAGCGGAGCCGAAAAAGCTGCTGTTTAATTTGCCAACGGCAAGCATAGAGTCAATGATGCTGGTGAGACTTAAAATGCAGGAAGAGACAGTAATGGGAATCGCAATGGTAATAAGCTCTTTTGCAATATCCCTTCCTGATCTTGCGGTCATGTCAAGTCCGATGAGGCTGTCCTTTTTTGCAACTGTTTTTGCAAAAACCATATAAATGGCGGAAAGTACTGCTCCTAAAGTAATTCCACCCAAAGCAAAGGAAGCCACCACAGGGGCACTGTAGCCGTTTTTGTTTGCATAAATACCGGCGGAAAGGCCGATCAACAGATTTCCCGTTACCTCGATCACCTGGGAGGTGGCGGTGGGGATCATATTCTGATGCCCCTGAAAATATCCGCGAAAAGTGGAAACCACGCAAACAAAGAACATAATAGGGGAAATGGTTCGGATACAAAGGGCGAGCTGAGGAGAATTTGCACCTTTTGCAATAACGGGTGCTATGGTAAATAAAAGGGCGGTTGCAAAAAGTCCGATGAGAACAAATAGCAAAAGGCTCACCCGATAGATTTTATCCGCTTCCCGTGTTTTCTTTTGACTGAGGGAAGAGGCGATCATGCGAGAGATTGCCACGGGGAGACCTGCGGTTGCGATCAAAAAGCACATGGAATAAATGGAATAAGAAAAACTAAAGTATCCCATGGCATTGTCACCAATGGCGTTGGCAAGAGGAATCTTAAAAAAGGCACCGCCTACTTTGACAATGATGTTCGCAAGCATCAAAATCAAAGCGCCTTGAACAAAGCTCTGCTTCTTTTTTGACATAGGGTCTCCTTAATCAATAAATTCCCTTAGAACGGAGTCTTTTGGTACGATTTCTGAAGAAAAAGTTGGGAAATGTGCCAGAATCGAAAGGATCCTTTTTGCTTCGGGATAAAGGGCGCTTTCTTTTTTTACTCCGGACAAAAGAGGAAGAATTTCTCCTTTTTCAACGGGAATCTCATAAGAAAAGTTGGTAGATATGGTCATTGCGGCATTTTTTCGGAAGGGGTGCAAAATTTCTTTTTCTGCCAAAAGAACATTTTGCCATAATTTCCAGGTAAGGTCGGCAGAAGCACCTCGATGCTTGAAATCACGGATCAGTCTGCGGCAAAAGCGAATTTCTTCGGGGGATAAAGCAAGGGGATCGTTTTCGTCACCGATTCCTTTGGTCACATCCAAATAAAAGCAAAGAAACGGCTCTTTATCGGGCATTTTTTCAAGAATAGCGTCGTTTAATGCATGGATCCCTTCCAGAAGAAAGATGTCATATTCCTTGGGAGATATTACATTCCCTTTTGAGATTCTTTTTCCCAAAACGAAGTCAAAGGTAGGGAGCGTGGTTTCATTTCCTTCCATGATGTGAAAAAGAGTTTCTACGATAAGCTTGGAGTCGGTATGCTCGAAGGCGTCGTAATTTGGAGTGCCGTCATTGTTTTTCGGCGCTTTTTCTTTATCGAAAAAGAAATCGTCGGTGGAAAAAGCAAAAACCCGTTTTCCCATACGGGAAAGGGCCTTTTCCAGACATTGTGCGGTGGTTGTTTTTCCGCTGCAGCTTGGTCCTGCCAGGAAAACAAAACGGACACGGCTTTCAAAAATTTTCTTTGCAGCTTTTTCAATATCGCTTTTGTAAAAAGCTTCTTCCTTTTCTACCAAAGAAAGAGGATGATTGATGGCCTCTTTGGGGAAAATTGTGGTTTGTGCCATATTGCTCCTTTATAGAACAAGCTCTATTTTGTCAAGGCGATTTTTGATTTTCTCCTTGCCTGCAAGATACTCGTAAGGGTATTTGAAACCTGCAAAACGCAAAATGCGGTCGCCTTCCTTTTTGGGAAGGATCTTGCTGATTCCGCCTGCACCGCAGGCGAAAATGTCACAAACATCTTCCATCATTGCAAGGTTGTAGATGCCAAATTTTTCTTTTTTGGAAAAGCCGGTGTTTTCCAGATCCGCTACTGCGTTTTTTTGCCTGTATAAATAATATGGGGTAAAGCCTTCATTTATACAGGTTTTGTGCGCTTTTGTCATCGCTTCGTTCCAAAGAGGCGCAAATGTGGGCGCATTTTGATCGGTAGCAGATCTTTTTTTGCACAAAGCGTGTATGGTAATTTCTTGAGGCTTTAAAGAAAGGACCTTGGACAGAGAAGATAAAAAGTCTTCGGGCATTTCTCCTTCAAGGCCTGCAATCAAATCGCAGTTGATGGAGGGAAAGTCTTTTTCCTTTGCAAGCTCCATCGCACTGAAAAATTCTTTTGCACTGTGGTTTCTTCCGATGCGACAAAGGGTTTCGTCATTTGTGGTCTGTGGATTGATGCTGATGCGATCAACACCCATTTTTTTCAGCACAGAAAGCTTTTCTTCGCTCACTGTGTCGGGTCTGCCGATTTCCACACAAAATTCTTCGCAAAAGGAAAAATCAAAGCTCTTTTTTACAACTGATAAAACCTCTTCCATTTCTTTTGCACTTAAAATACCCGGTGTTCCGCCGCCCATATAAACCGCGCGCAGGCGTTTTTTTGCCGAAGAGAAAACATTTGCGGTAAGAAGGATCTCTTCTTTTAAAAGCTTAATATAATCCGGGATCAATTTCAAGTGATCGGGCGCGGAAGAAGAAATAAAAGAGCAGTATCGACAACGGCTGGGGCAAAAGGGAATTGACAGATACAGCATCCCGTCTTCCCCGGAAAATTTTCCCCGAAAGAGGCTTTCCGTTTCCGCAAGGGATATGAGGAGATACGCTTTTTCATCGGATACGAAAAACTCATTTTTCAAAATGGTAAAAACTTCCTCCCGAGAAAAGCCGTTTTTTAAATAAAAAAGGGGCACTTTTACCGGTCTAACACCGAATAAATTTCCATAGGGAGGAAGATAGGTCGTGAATTTTTTGGCCGCGATCACAAAGGCTTTTCCCAAAGCGGCGTTTGCGGCACGGGCGTCTTCCTTGTGAAGAAAACGGTCTTTTTTTGCCTCGCCTTTTTGAATGATACCGTCTTTTTTTAGCTCAACGAAAACCGTTTCCTTTTCTTCTGCGGAAAAAACAGAAAATTTTTCCGCATCTTCATGAAAGAAAAGCTGTGCCAGATGGTAAAGATTCAGGCGAATTCCTTCGTTTTTTGCGATGATATCCATTACATTTCATCCGTATCCAATAAAATGGTAATGGGGCCGTCTAAAGTAAGATCAATTTTCATTTCACCGCCGAATACACCGGGAAACACTCTGACGCCCTTGTCTTCCGGCTGCCGAATTTCTTCTGCAACGGCTTTCATTTTTTCGAGAAAATACCCGTAAAGCTTTTCCGCCGGCTGGTATTTCATGCTTTTCATAAAGTCGGGCCTGCGAGATGAGGTGTTGGCAAAAAGGGTAAAGTTGGATACCACTAAAATATCAGCACCGGCTTTTAGGGAAGAAAGGTTTAGTTTATCGTTTTCGTCTTTGAAAATGCGCATTTTCAGGATCTTGTCGATGATCTTATCTGCTTCTTTTTCCGTGTCACTTTCTTTTAGTCCCAAAAGGACACAAAGTCCGCTTTTGCAATCGGAGATAAGCTCTCCTTCGCAGAAAAGACGCGCCTTTTCGGTCATTTGAAGCACTGCTCTCATTTTTCGCCTCCAACGCGGATCTGAAGGATATTTTTAATTTTTTTGAGTCGCTCAATAACGGAGTTCAGATGTTCTCTGCCTTTGATGCCAATGGTGAGCGCAATGGTTCCCACACCGCCTGTGGCGGTGCTTTGGGTATTGATGGCGGAGATGGGAACGCGCATTTCCGCAAGGGAAGTGGAAATGGCGGCCATAACACCGATATCGTCTTCCGCAAGGATCATAAGGGTGGTGCTGTAAGCATTGACCTTTTCTTCTCCTGCGTTTTGTGCCCAGGAAGCGTTGACCCAACGGTCCCGTTCACTGCTTGCAAGGCCTGCTGTGGCGTGAGGACAGTTGAATTTATGAACGGATACACCGTAGCCTCTTGTAATAAAGCCAATGATATCATCGCCCGGCAGGGGAGAACAGCATTTTGCAAATTTGACCTGGCAGTTTTCAAGCCCTTCAATGATAACACCGCTTTTGGACTTTTTGATTTCTTTCTTTTCTGCTGCGGTCTGTGTAATTTCAAGAGAAACAGGCGTTTGCGCAGAAAGACTTCTTTCGATCTCGTCACGGATCTTGGTGTGGATCTTGGAAAGGGCAATACCCCCATAACCGATGGAGTTATAAAGGTCGTCAAGACTTTCAAGACCGTGGCGCTTTGAAATGGTGGTCATGATCTTTTCTTTGTCTTCGTCGCTGAGTCCCTTGCGGATCTTATCAAATTCTTTATCTACATCCGCTTTTGCAAGCTGAATGTTTTCTTCTCTTTTTTCTTTTTTGTACCAGCCGCGGATCTTGTTCTTCGCTTCGCCGCTTTTTACGATCTTCAGCCAATCACGGCTGGGACCTTTGGAGGCAGAGGAGGTAAGAACTTCCACGATCTGACCGGTTTGCAAAACGGTAGTAATGGGCGCAATGGAACCGTTGATCTTGATGCCTACCATCTTGTTACCAACGCCGGAGTGGATGGCATAAGCAAAGTCAATTCCGCAAGCGCCTGTGGGAAGGGTCACCACATCCCCTTTGGGAGTGAATACAAAGATCTCATCTTCAAAAATATCGATCTTTAAGGGCGTAAGATACTCTTCGGAGTCCATGGATTTCTGTTCGCTTTCCAAAAGCATAGAGATCCATTCGAGCTTCTTGTTCATGCTCTCATCGCTCTTTTGACCGCTCTTGTACTTCCAGTGGGCAGCGATACCGTATTCCGCGATCTGGTGCATCTCCGTGGTGCGGATCTGCACTTCAAAGGGAACACCGCTTCTGCCGATTACCGTTGTGTGAAGAGAACGGTAGTTATTGGGTTTCGGGGTAGAAATATAGTCTTTAAAGCGCCCGGGCATAGAGTGATACATTTCGTGGATCAAACCAAGTGCCGTGTAACATGCGATTTCGGAATCCACAATGATACGGACCGCATAAAAGTCGTAAATTTCATCGAAATTTTTGGAGGTGCGGTACATTTTCCGATAAATGGAGTAAATGCTCTTTACTCTTCCTTTGATGGAAAACTCCATTTTTTGTTCCGCGAGTTTTTCGCCTACCTCTTTTTTTACCTGCTCAATAAAATCGCGGTTTTCACCGTATTTTGTATCCACCCAGTTTTTGATCTCTTCGTAGCCGTAAGGATCAAGGAATTTCAGCGCAAGGCTCTCCAGCTCCTGCTTGATTCTTTGGATACCAAGTCTATGAGCGAGGGGGGCGTAAACATGCATGGTTTCCAGTGCGATCAGACGCTGCTTTTCTTCCAGATGGGAGGAAAGGGTACGCATATTGTGAAGCCTGTCGCAGAGCTTAATAAGGATCACGCGAATGTCGCGGCTCATAGCCAGAAACATTTTTCTCAGGTTTTCAATGTGTTCCTCTTCTTTGTCTTCAAAAGGAATTGAAACAAGCTTTGTCAAGCCATCCACCAAAATTTTTACATCATTTCCGAAGTCCTTTTCGATCCCTTCCAGGTTTTCTCCGGGGCAATCCTCCACAATGTCGTGTAAAAGGGCAGCACAAATGGCGTCGGTATCGAGATTCAGTTCAGAACAGATCTCAGCCACCGACAGGGGGTGATAAATATATTCTTCGCCGGATTTGCGGAATTGTCCGCGGTGTGCCAGCTCTGCGTAGTCGAAAGCACGCTGAATTTTCTCCTTGTCGTATCGTTTGCCGCTTTCGTCAAGCAGTTGAAAAAGTTTTTCCGTTGAGGCTGCCATTCCTTGTGTCCTTTCATTTTTCGGTGGATATAAAATGCCTATGATAATACTTTATTATATTATAATCGAAAGAAAAATACAAGACCTGTATGTGATTTTCTCTTTATAAAAAAAGAACCCCGAAGGGCTCTTTTTTATGATTTTCTATTTTCTTTTTCTCTTTTGGCGATCTCTTCCCGTTCTCGGCTGATCTTTGCCCAGGAGGGCATTTCTGTCATAATGTGAGCAAGCTTTTCCATGATTTCGGGGATCTTGATCTTTTGGGGGCATACCTTTTCACATTTTCCGCAAGAAATGCACGCGGAGGGCTTTTTTTCTTCTGGGAGAAATTCCACTCGCATAGAGGTGTTGAAGGTGCGAACCACTTGCAGTTCATTGTAAATAGAAAGGAGCATAGGAATATCAAGTCCCATGGGACAGTCTTTTACACAGTAAGAGCAGGCGGTACAGGGAACGGAATTTTTAAGTCCCTCCGCAACTTCAAACAGGGCTTCTTTTTCCGGATCCGTAAGTGGCTTTTCTTCCCCGAAGGTTTCAATGTTCTCTTTTACCTGCTGAAAATCGCTCATTCCCGAAAGGATCATCGTTACCCCGGGAATGTTTTGCAAAAAGCGG
>JAZUOK010000204.1:0-1528 GCA_045604665.1 Eubacteriales bacterium
GCTTCTCCGCTTACTCCGGCGTATAAAGAAAAATAAAAAGAAAGACTTTGCGATGCAAAGTCTTTCTTTTTTTACGAAACAACTGATAGATAAGAAGTGACAGCGTAGACAACTCTACCCTCCCATTCAAGGCGAGACCAGCCTTTGTCGCCGATGCCCGTTCGCGTAAGGTTTACTCCGTTTTGAAGGGTCCCTATGATTTCCGCTTCGTTGGACGGCTCGGCACGAAGATTTACCTCAATTTTTGCCGTGACCTGCTGGGAAACCGGTTCGAATTTTTGCACAGGCACAATGCTCTGGCCGTTTTCATCCATAAGGTAAGATGTAACTGCATAAACCTTTTGTCCCTCATATTCCAAACGGGACCAGCCCATATCACTATCCCCTGTACAAAGAAGAAAATCTCCTTTTTTCAAGCTACCCACAAGCTCTCCGTCAATAGAGGGGATCTTTCTCAGATTTACCTCGATCTTTGCAGTAACCAGTCGCGAAACAGAAGTAAAGGTTTGATTAAACTCTTTTTGGGGATTTTTTTCTTCAGGTTGTTCTTCGGACTTTGTATTTTCTTCTACTTTCGGCACCTCTTCCACCGGCTGTTGCGGAGGGATTCTTTCAGCGGTAAAATAAGCGAGGTCCAGATCCACATTGCCTGAAATTCCGTCAATTTTTCCTGTATTGGAATACTGCCACATTGCATAAGGAATCTTTTCATTCGGATGCTGTACCTCTGGATAAACCTTGCCGTCATAAAAAGCACCCCAAACGGAAAATTTCTTTAAGATCCGATCTTTTTCCCAAAGGGTGGGATCTTCAAATTCCTCTATAGGAACATAGAGCATTGCTCGGTATCCTGCCGCCGCGATCCGATCTAAAAAAGCAAGGGCTGTATCGGTACGATGAGAAGCTGTAGCCTCTCCCGAATTCCCTGCCATTTCATAGTCCATTACAACAGGCATGGAAATCGCATATTTTCCGATTCTCTCCAGGATCCACTCCGCTTCCCTTCTTGCATCCTCCGTTGAGGTAGCGCGAGAATAAAAATACACGCCTGTAAGGACACCGTTTTGATCTGCATTTTCAAGATTATAATCAGCGCACTCATCTTCGCCAAAGGATCCGTTACTGCCGCGGTAGCCCAGGCGAATCATAGCAAAGTCCACACCGGCTGCCTTGATTTTAGACCAATCGGGTCTTCCCTGCCATTTGGAAACATCGATTCCTTCCATCAAGGGAACCTTGGAATAGGCTTCTTTTTCCTCTTGACCGACAGTTTCTTTCCCGGAATCGGTCAAAACTTCTTCTGTTTTTGGTTTTTGGGGCTCCTTTTCCTCAGGAGGGTTATGGGATAAAAAGCCGATCAGAGTGCCCACAAGCAAAAAAACGAGCAAAAGAAGAGCGGCCAATAGATATTTCTTATATTTTTTAAAAAAGTTTTCTTTTTCCATTTGTTATCCTTTATACTTTAAGGTAACGGTACCGTCGTCGTGATAAAAAACGCCGTCGCCTTCAAAAGAAAGGGCGTCCTTCA
>JAZUOK010000205.1:0-1851 GCA_045604665.1 Eubacteriales bacterium
GGGGCAGTGCGAATTGATGTACACCTACGACAAGCTCTTTTCCGAATATAATCACACGGTGGCGCAGATCCTTCTCACCGGGTATGATGTGAGAAACGAAGAAAGCCACAACCATTTTCGCAATACCATGGCGCGGCTACTTGAGCTTGGGGTACTGCCTATTATCAATGAAAATGATACGGTTGCCACAGAGGAGCTTGGCATTGGGGACAACGATACCCTTGCCGCCATCGTGGCAGAATCGGTGAAGGCAGATCTTCTGGTGCTTCTTTCCGATATTGATGGTCTTTACACTGCCGATCCTCATAAGGACCCGAATGCAAAGCTCATTGAAGAGGTGCTTGAAATCGATGATACGATCCTTGCCCTTGGGGGAGAGAAGGGGTCAAGTCTTGGAACGGGCGGTATGGCAACCAAGCTTTCCGCTGCCAAAATTGCTACATCTTCCGGCTGTGATATGATCATTGCAAACGGAGAAGAGCCCCAGATCCTTTATGAGATCTCGGAAGGAAAAAAGGTAGGAACCCGTTTTCTTGCCGGAGGAAATCAATGAAAGAAACGAAAATTATTCTGAAAGAGGCCAAAGAGGCGTCTTTTCAGATCAACCGTCTTTCTGCAAAGGAGAAAAATGCCGCCTTGGAGGAAATGGCAAATGCCCTGTTACAAGCGGAGGAAAATATCCTTTCAGAAAATAATAAAGATCTAGAGGCGGCGAAGGGGAAGATCAGTGATGTGATGCTGGATCGTCTTCGCCTAAGCCACGAGCGTATTTTAGGCATGGCAAAGGGGATTCGGGAGCTGATCGCTCTTCCCGACCCTGTGGGAAAGGTATTGAGAGAGGTAAAAAGAGAAAACGGCCTTCTCATTCGAAAGATCTCCTGTCCTTTGGGCGTGATCGGTATCATTTATGAATCCAGACCCAATGTAACAAGCGACGCGGCAGCCCTTGCTATCAAAAGCGGCAATGCCTGTGTGCTTCGGGGGGGAAAAGAAGCCTTTCGCACTTCCTTTGCCATTGTAAATGCAATGCGCGAGGGCCTTGAAAAGCTTTCCTTACCGAAGGAAGCCATTTCCCTTGTGGAGGATACTACAAGAGACAGTGCCTTGGATTTGATGCGCGCCGAAGGGTATTTGGATATGCTGATTCCTCGCGGCGGTGCCGGCTTGATCCGTGCTTGTGTGGAAAATGCAACCGTTCCCTGTATTCAGACGGGTACGGGTATTTGCCATGTATATGTAGATGAACAGGCGGATCCGGAAAAGGCGTTGAATATTGTTGAAAACGCCAAAACAAGCCGTCCGTCCGTTTGCAATGCGGCAGAGGTGCTTTTGGTTCATGAAAGGATCGCACCTTTGTTCCTTCCTCTTTTGAAAAAAAGGCTTGTAGATGAAAGACGGGAAAACCCCGTAGAGCTTCGCCTTTCCAAAGAGGCTGCGAAAATTATTGAAGGAAGCTCTGCCGGTGAGAAGGATTTTGATACGGAGTTTTTGGATTTTATTCTTGCGGTCCGCGTAGTAAAAGATGTAAAAGAGGCCTGTGAGCATATCAGGCTTCATTCCACCGGTCACTCCGAAGCCATTGTGACCGAATCGGAAAAGGCGGCACAGTTTTTCACCTCGGCGGTGGACAGCACCTCCGTTTATGTCAATGCTTCTACCCGTTTTACCGACGGGGGCGAATTTGGTCTCGGCTGTGAAATGGGAATTTCCACGCAAAAGCTCCATGCAAGAGGGCCTATGGGTCTTGAGGAGCTTTGCACTTACAAATATATCATTTTGGGCAACGGAACGGTAAGATAAGGAGTAGTTATGAAGATCGGCTTTATCGGAACGGGAAATATGGGCACAGCC
>JAZUOK010000206.1:0-2886 GCA_045604665.1 Eubacteriales bacterium
TGTCTTCCTAAGACCGCTTGGCCTCCGACTTAACCGGCCGGGATGGCAAAAGGCGCCACCACATGCTTTGTCCGATCAAATTCCGGAAAATACTGACCCTCAAAAGCATCCCAGTCACCCTCCAGCATCGCCTTTTTCCGAAGGGGCGGAAGACTTTCCAAATTTCTTACATATTCGGGATTTTCCTGCAAAAGATAACGGTTGTCGTAAACGGTGGAGGGGATAAATACATAGTCCTCCTCCTGTTCCCCTTCCCGATAATCCCGATCGATAAAAAGCCTTTTTACCCAGGCATGTCCCACTCCACCGGGGTTACAGGTAAAATACATCCGAGGGGTAAATTTTTCTCGCAAGGAGCCAGAAAGACGGCAGCACTCGGTCATGGCATAATACTGACTTTCCGTAAACTGGGTAGCTTCCTCCATCCCGATCACCTCATACGCCTGCCCTTGATACTGAAGAGCATCCGCTTCCTCGGCAAGATAGCCAAGCTTGATACGGGACCCGGAAGGAAAAATAAATTCCTTTGTGGATTCCCGAAAAGAGGCGATCCCGTAAAGCCATCTTCGCAAGGGATTGATGTGATTTTCCCGAAGCTCGGGAAAGCTTCTTCGCAAAAGCAGGATCTGGATTCCGGGAAAACGCAGAGCAAGCAGAACAAGTTTTGCACGCATGGCAAAGCTCTTTCCGCCGCCGCGAGCGCCCCCATAGGCGATCCTTCTCGCCCGGGCCTTAAAAAATTCCTCCTGAGGGGGAAAAGGGTGAAGGGAAGATAAAAATTTTTCTATTGTGTTCATTTATCACTTGACAAATCGCAAAAAAGAGAATAAGATATTCTCACGCACAAGAGCGGAAAAAACAGGGGTGCTACGGCTGAGATGCAGATTGCTGCAAACCCTTTAACCTGAGATGGATAATACCGGCGTAGGGAGTTTTGAAAGAGAACCAGATTCGCGTTCGCACGGGACTTCCGTCCTGTGCGAATTTTTTATAAGGAGTCTTATGATGCAAAAAGACAAAACTAAAAAACTCGTTACCTCGGCGATGCTGATCGCCCTGGGCAGTGCCATTTCCCTGGTGTCGGAATGGATTCCCTTTTTAAACCTCCCCTTCGGCGGCACCATCACACTGGCAAGCCTTCTTCCTTTGGTTCTGATCTCCTATCTTTACGGCGTTAAATGGGGACTGGGCTCCGCCTTCGTCTATTCTCTCATTCAGATGGCAATCGGATTTAAAACCGTCTCTGCCCTTTTCATCCCCTCTTCCGATTCCTATATGGGAAGCGTTCTGGTGGCATTTCTCATTCTCCTTCTTGACTATGTACTGGCATACACCTCCGTTGGCCTTGCAGGCGTTTTCCGAAATCGCCTTTCCAAAAAATGGGCGGTCTTTTTCGGCGCGATCTTAGGCCTTTTTCTCTGCTACTTTTTCCATGTGCTCTCCGGCGCCATCTTTTACGGTGCTTGGGCGGAATGGTTCTTTGTAGAAAGTGCAGCAAAGGATCTTGCCATTTCCGCCTGGGTGATGAAAACCTTTTCCGGGGCAGGTCTTGCTACCGTATACTCCATTGTGTATAACGGCCTTTATATGCTGCCGGAGATCATAATTACCGCGATCGCCGGCTTTGCCGTTACTAAAATTCCTTCTCTGAAGAAAGACTGATTATGAAAACATGCCATGTGGTTGGTGCCGGGGACTTTGCCCCACACCTTTTAAAAGTCGGAAATGAGGATCTTGTGATCGCTGCCGACGCAGGCTTTGACCATTTAAAACGCGCAGGGATCCGGGCGGATCTTTACATTGGTGACGGTGACTCCTTGGGTTTTGTTCCCGAAGAAGTCGATACCGTGGTTCTCCCCACTGTAAAGGACGATACGGATATTCACGCCGCGGTCAAAGAAGGGCTGCTGCGAGGGTTTTCCCGGTTTTATATTTACGGAGCCTTGGGCGGAAAACGCTTCTCTCACTCCCTTGCAAACCTTCAGGTCCTTATCTTTTTGGAAAAAGAAGGTGCCAAAGGGACCCTTCTGGATGAAAATTATTCCGTTTCGCTTTTGGGCGAAGGTAGCTACACCTTTGATTTTGAAAAAGAGTATTTCTCCCTTTTTGATTTTCAAGGTGGCGCGATCGTTTCCGTAAAAAATGCAAAATATCCCTTGAAAAAAGCCGCCCTCCCCTCGCACACCACGCTTGGCATCAGCAATGAAGGAGAGAAAAACACCTCCATCACCGTACACAAAGGGAGCGTTTTTTTGGTCAGAGAGCCCTAGTTACTCTGCCCACATGGTGCATACCCCGAGTCCTTCGGGTGTATCCTCCATATCCCCTTCCCCTCTCCACCGTTCAAAATTTACTTCCAGAAAAATCTTTGCACCGTGGAAGGTATCCTTGGAGAAGAGCTTTTCCTCCGCATTTTCTTCTATCCTCGAAAGCGCTCGGTCAACGAGCGCGTTTATTTTTTTGTTCTTAATGGCAAAAAGCTCCTCCCGACGGGAAAAGCCCAGTGCAAGAGCAAGTCCCGTTACCGTGCAGGGTTTTTCCTCATAAAGCACTTCTCCCCCTTTTCCGATCATTACTTCTCCCTCTTGATTTCTCCGTTCGATTTTTCGGGAATCAAAATAAGCGCAGATTCTTTTCGTGACAAATTCCTCTGTCATCTTTTTCACGATTTTACTCCTTTTTTTGAGGATTGTAACGGAAAAAAGCACTGACCCGCAATGACAAAAAAGAGCCCGAAGGCTCCTTTCAGATAAAAGATAAGAGAGAATAGAGAATAGAATTGGTTGGCATTTGCAAGTGCAAATGCCTTCCTTACCTCTTCACTCTTACCTCTTCACTCTTCACTTTTCACTTTTCACTTTTCACTAAAAAAGCACCCTCTCGGGT
>JAZUOK010000207.1:0-2173 GCA_045604665.1 Eubacteriales bacterium
CCATTAGTAACAACACCGCCTGCTTCACTGGCAGCCGGAACTACAACGCCGCCGGGGCACATACAAAAGGTATAGAGGTTTTTTCCGAAAGAGGTGGGGACCGCAAGCTTATAATCCGCAGCAGGAAGTTTCCCTCGGAGAAAAGAACCGTATTGGGTTTGGTTGATCTTATTTTGCAAATGTTCAATGCGAACACCCACAGAAAAAATTTTCTTTTCCATCGGTATTCCGCAGTTTTTCAAGCGGTAAAATGTTTCCCTTGCACTATGACCGATACCAAGAAAAACTGCATTACAAGAAATCTCTTTTCTTTTTCCTTTTTCAAGGTAGGTCACACCAAAGACTTTTTCATCTTTGATAACAGGAGAAATAAACTCGGTCTCAAACAAAACCTCTCCACCAAGGGAAATGATCTCTTCACGAAGGGATCGCACGACTTTCCGAAGCCGATCGGTACCGATGTGAGGCTTGTTCAGATACAAAATCTCTTCGGGAGCACCGAAACGAACAAACTCCTCTAAAACAAATCTGCCTCTGAAATTTTTGTCCTTCAGAAGTGTATTAAGCTTTCCGTCTGAAAAAGTACCTGCGCCGCCTTCTCCGAATTGAACATTGGAAATAGGATTCAACTTCCCTGTTCGGAAGAAAAGATCCACATCTTTTACCCTTTCTTCAATCCTCTTTCCTTTTTCAAGAACAATGGGACAAAGCCCTGCTCTGGCAAGAAGAAGCGCAGCAAACATTCCCGACGGTCCAAAGCCCACAACAACGGGACGATTCTCAGTTTTTTTGAATGTGGGAATTTTATAGGAAAACTCTTTTTCAATTTTTTTACACTTCTCTGTCGGGGAAACCTTAGTTCCCTCTTTCAAAAAAACATCCACAGTGTAATGAAAAACGATCCTTGATTTTCGTGCATCAAGGGATTTTCTGTAAAGTCGAATCTCTTGAATCAAAGAAGGAGTGATGCCTAGCTCGCGTGCCGCTTTTTTGTATAAGAAAGACTCCTCTTCGCCGGGAAAAAGCGTGAGAGATGAAACACGATAAAACACTTTTTTCCTCCTTGACAAAAGAATCATAATCAATTAAAATACATATAACTTGCGGGTATGGCGGAATTGGCAGACGCGCCAGATTTAGGATCTGGTGGGGATCCTCGTGCAGGTTCAAGTCCTGTTACCCGCACCAAAGCATTCAAACCCGAACCTTTTACCAATCGGTGAAACGTTCGGGTTTGTTGTTTTCTTAAAAGATGTTAAATAGCCTTTGTTTGTGGCAGTACAGAGTGTTTTGCTCTGTACTGCCACTTCTTCGTTTCAATGGATTTCGTACATAAAGGAGATTTGAAATGAAGACTAAAAACGCTTCTAAAGCTAATACAACAAGAATTATTTTCTTTACTATTGCACTTACATATAATTTTATATTAGGTTTTTGCTTGAGGAATTTTCTTGTTCTCTCTCCCACTCTACAGGTGTTTTATCTACTCTCAGCTTTACCCACTATATTTTTAACAGTTAAGATGAATTCAAAAGCAATGAGAGCAGTGATTTATATTTTACTGATTCTCATTGCTTGTATGAACATTGTTTATGCAATTTATTGCCGTAGAGTATTTCCCATTTTTGCAATCATATCACTTAGTATTGTCTTTATGTATTTTGTTGCTTTTACCAACGCCACTCGTAAAGATAGTTTGTTGACGAAAATTTTTGTTTTCGTATTATCTGCTACAATTTTGTTGTTGCTTTTCACAGCATATATTTTCGTCTACAAACAAAATTGTGTTTCTCTTACCAACGGTCAAGCAACCTTGTGGGATACGAACACCCTTAAACTTGCTGACGAAATTTGTGTCGATTGTGATACTGATGAAGAAAAGGTAAAAGCAATATACAAATGGATGATTTATAATTTTGAGTATGACTATGACCGCGAACCTCTAATACAGTATTTCAATGCTCGTAAAACCTTAAACACACGAAAAGGGATCTGTTATGACTTTTCTCATCTGTTTACCGCACTATGTCGGAGTCAGAACATTCCCTGCTATGTAGTTGATGGCGATAAGCGGGATAACGCTCAATATCACCACACTTGGAATCGAGTTTACTTTGATAGCTCTTGGTGGAATATAGATGTGACTTTTGATACTGTTCAAACAAAAAATCAA
>JAZUOK010000208.1:0-2979 GCA_045604665.1 Eubacteriales bacterium
AGGCTGATGGATCATCACCTCGCTATTGGGCAAGCAATAACGCTTTCCCTTTGCGCCGGCAGCCAGCAGAAACGCACCCATGCTTGCCGCCATACCGATACAAATGGTGGATACATCGCATTTGATGTAGTTCATTGTATCGTAAATTGCCATTCCTGCGGAAACAGATCCGCCGGGGGAATTAATGTAAAGATGAATATCTTTTTCGGGATCCTGTGCTTCCAGGTAAAGGAGCTGTGCTACCACAAGACTTGCGGTTGCGTCGTTTACCTCGTCACAAAGGAATACCACTCTGTCGTTCAGAAGTCTGGAATAGATATCGTAACTTCTCTCAGAATGTCCGGTCTGTTCGACCACCATTGGAACCAGTGCCATGTGTCAAAACCTCCCGTTTTGGATTTTTGCTTATTTTTCTTCTGCTTTTTTAGCAGGCGCGTTTTTGGCAGGAGCTTTCTTTGCCGTGGAAGCGGTAGAAGCTTTCTTAGCAGGGGCTTTCTTTGCAGGAGCCTTCTTTTCGCCTTCTTCAGCCTTCTCTTCGGTCTTCTTTGCAGGAGCTTTCTTTGCAGGTGCCTTTTTGGGTTCTGCTGCCTTTTCGGCGATCTCTGCAGATTCTTTGATGAGTTCTACTGCCTTGCGAGCAGAAACATCCTTCTTAATAACTTCTTCGGGGATGAACTCTTTTGCCTTTTCTACATCGATCTGATAGGAATCGGCAACTCTCTTATATTCAGCCTCGATCTCTTTTGCGCTGATCTTGAATTTTTCAGCCTTTGCAATGGCTTCCAAAGCCAAAGTAGCTTTTACCTGACGCTCAGCCTGAGGACGGAACTCTTCCAGCATCTTCTCGCGAGTCATACCGGAGTACTGGAGGTACATTTCCATGGAAAGACCCTGCTGCATCAGACGGTTGCCGTAATCCTGGAACATATTCTCTGCTTCGTTTTCAAACATGCAGGCAGGAATATCGCCTTCAATGCCGTCGATGATCGCAGTGAGGAGCTGTTCTTCTACCAGGTGCTCAGCTTCTTCTTTGTTCTTCTGTTCTATTTTAGCCTTGATGTCCTTCTTATATTCAGCCAAGGTATCAAAATCGGAAACATCTTTTGCAAATTCATCGTCAAGCTCGGGGAGCTCTACCTTTTCAATGCCGTTGAGTGCTACCTTGAAGATGGCTTCCTTGCCCTTCAATTCCTCTGCGTGGTAATCAGCAGGGAAGGTAACGGTAACATCAAAGTTTTCGCCGATCTTGTGACCTACGATCTGCTCTTCAAAGCCGGGGATGAACTGGCCGCTGCCAAGCTTCAATTTGTGTGCTTCGCCCTTGCCGCCTTCAAATGCTTTTTCTCCGATAAAGCCTTCGTAATCGATGATGGCGATGTCTTCTTTTTCAGCGCTTCTGTCGGTGATCTCGATGGTTCTTGAGTTTCTCTGACGAACTCTTTCCAGTTCTGCATCTACTTCAGCCTTATTTGCTTTCTTTACGGTCTTTTCTGCCTTGATTCCTTTATAATTTTTAACGGTGATCTCAGGCTTGGTCCAATATTTTGCGGTAAGAGCAACGCCGTTTTCGTCAATATCGCCAAGTTCAAGCTCGGGCTGGCTGACAACTTCGATCTTTGCTTCTTTTACTGCTTCTTCCAATACACCGGGGAGAAGTTCGTTCAGTGCATCTTCATAGAAGACACCCTTACCGTACATCTTTTCCACAATGGCACGGGGTGCTTTTCCCTTGCGGAAGCCGGGGATCATGATCTTGGCAGCCTGCTTTTTGAACACCTTGTTTACCTGTGCTTCAAAATCTGCCTTGGGGATCTGGATCTCCAGAATGGACTGATTGGTTTCGCCGTTTTTTACGCTTTTCAAACTCATTTTTCTCAACTCCTGAAAGACTAATGTTGTAGATAAAATCTATCTTTATAATTATAGCCACATTGGATTTTTTTGTCAAGATGTCAGGGTGAAAAACGGCTTTTTGCTCAAAGATTGGAAAAAAATGTCCGACTTTTGGTCAAAAAGACAGGAAGATCACTCATTTTTGTTGCATTGATACACAAAAAAGTGCTATACTGAAACTGTAAAAGATATGTAAGAAAGGAAATTCGTATGACAGAAAAAGAAATTCTCTCCCATGTGGATCACACCCTTTTATCCCAAACAGCAACTTGGGAGCAGATCAAAAATTTGTGTGAGGATGCTATGCTTTACGGCACTGCCTCCGTTTGCATTCCCCCTTCTTTTGTAAAAAAAGCAAAGGAATTTTGCAAAGACAAAATGAAGATCTGCACGGTCATTGGATTTCCCAATGGCTACAATCTTCCCTCTGTAAAAGCATTTGAAGCGAAAAAGGCGGTGGAAGAGGGAGCAGACGAGATCGATATGGTGATCAATATCGGCCTTGTGAAGGAAGAAAAATGGGAGGATGTGCTTTCCGAGATCGCTCTTGTGAGAGAGGCCTGCAAAGGAAAGATCCTTAAGGTTATTATTGAAACCTGTCTTCTGACCGACGAAGAAAAAATTAAAATGTGCCATATTACATGGAAAGCCGGAGCAGACTATATTAAAACCAGCACAGGCTTTTCCACGGGCGGTGCAACCAAAGAAGATGTGGCTCTTTTTGCAAAACATGTGAAAAAGCCTCTTCTGATCAAAGCGGCAGGCGGCATCAAAACTTTAGAGGATGCACAAAGCTTCCTTGATTTGGGAGCGGACCGTCTCGGTACCAGCCGCGTGGTGAAGATCGTAAAAGAGAAAAAGGAGAAAAACAATGAAATATCCAACGCCGCATATTAATTGTACCCCTTCTGATTTTGCCAAAACGGTACTGATGCCCGGTGATCCCTTGCGCGCAAAATTTATTGCGGAGAACTTTTTGGAAAGTCCCCGCCTGGTCAACAATCTCAGAGGAATCGGGGGCTATACCGGCAGATTTGAAGGAGAAAAGATCTCTGTAATGGCCAGCGGCATGGGAATGCCCTCCAT
>JAZUOK010000209.1:0-3498 GCA_045604665.1 Eubacteriales bacterium
ATCATAAAACGGCAGAGAAAGCAAGAGTGATATTCCGACTTCGTCGGAGTGATATTATCGCTAATGCGATAGTGATATTGAAGCCTGACGGCTTCAGTGATATTCTATTCGCCTCCAAAACTCGCGAAGCGAATATCACTCGGCGTAAGCCGAATATCACTGCAAAGCAATAGAACTCGCCGCAGGCGAATAGAACTGGCGTGACACTCCGCTTGGAGTATCACGCCAATTCCGAGGATTTTTTTCGCTTATTTCGTGCCGAAGAGTCTGTCGCCGGCATCTCCCAGACCGGGGAGAATGTAGCCGTTTTCGTTCAGGCATCTGTCAAGAGTAGAAACAAAGATCTCCACATCGGGATGCTCCTCTGCCACACGGCTGACCCCTTCCGGTGCGCCGATCACTGCCATAAACTTAATATGCTTACAGCCTCTTTCCTTCAGCTTCATAATGGCGTCGCAAGCACTGCCGCCGGTAGCGAGCATAGGATCTACCACCAGAACTACCTTTTCCTCAATGCCCTCGGGCAGCTTGCAGTAGTATTCGCAAGGCTCCAGGGTCTCTTCATTGCGGTACAGGCCGATGTGACCCACTCTTGCAGAGGGGAACAGCACATGAATCCCGTTGACCATACCGAGACCGGCTCTCAAAATGGGAACGATCACAATGGCATTGTCTGCGATCACCTTTTGGGTGCAGACCTCAAGAGGAGTCTTTACCTGTTTTTCGGTGGTGGGAATGCCTTCCTTGAGGCACTCAAAGGTCATCAGTGTGGTGATCTCTTCCACAAGCTCGCGAAATTCCTTCATACTGGTCTTTTCGTCGCGCAAAATGGCGATCTTGTGGTTCACCAGAGGATGATCAAATATGGTTACATTGGGATAATTTTTCATATTTCGCCTCTTATTTCTTTTCTTTGTGAAGAATGATGTTTACGATGATACCGAAGATCAGAGCACAAGCGATGGCAGTAAGAGTAACTTTGCCGATCTGCATTGCCATACCGCCGATACCGGAAATGAGAATTGCGGAAACGGTGAAGAGGTTTGCATTGTCACCAAGGTCAACCTTTTGGATCATCTTCAGACCGGAAACTGCGATAAAGCCGTAAAGGGTAATGCAAACACCGCCCATAACACAGCCGGGGATCGAATCAAGAAATGCCACAAAGGGAGAAACAAGGGAAATGAGAAGCGCCATGACAGCGGTAGTGGTAATGGTAGAAACGGATGCGTTTTTCGTAATGGCAACACAGCCTACGCTTTCGCCGTAGGTGGTATTGGGGCAACCGCCGAAGATAGCACCTGCAACAGAACCGATGCCGTCACCCAAGAGGGTGCGATGCAGTCCGGGATCCTCCAGAAGCTCACTGCCGATAATGGTAGAAAGGTTCTTATGGTCTGCAATGTGTTCTGCAAATACAACAAAGGCTACGGGAACATACGCCACTGCAACGGTAGCAAGATAGGAAAGATCAAATTCTTTAAATGCACCCAGTGCTGTGAGGAAGGTAAATTCGGGGATCGCAAAGAAGGTGCTGATGCCAACGCCCTCTGCTACCAATGCCTTGAAGGGAGCAAAGTCGATCACCTTCAGCGCGTCAATGCCTGCTGCACCGCCGATGAGGGTGAAAACAAGAGCCACGGCATACCCTGCAAGGATACCGATGATAAAGGGAACAAGCTTTACCATCTTCTTGCCGTAGGTAGAGCAAAGAGTAACGACAATAAAGGTAACGATGGCACAAACAAAGGATACCCAGCTAAAGCCGGACATAATAAATGCACTGCCGTCAGCAGTCTTTGCACCGTAAGAGAATACATCATTGATGGCAGCGCCTGCCAGGGAAAGACCGATGAGAGCTACGGTAGGTCCGATAACAACGGGAGGCATCAGCTTATTGATCCAGCCAACACCAACCAGTTTTACCACGATGGCAATGACCACATAAACAAGTCCTGCACAAAGAGCACCGATGATAAGACCCAGATAGCCGAGAGCAGTGCTGGTAGCACCTGCAAAAGCGGCTACCATAGAACCGATAAATGCAAAGGAAGAGCCGAGGAACACGGGGCTGCGGAACTTGGTAAAAAGCTGATATACCAAGGTACCGATACCGGCACCGAAGAGAGCCGCAGATGCGCTCATTCCGTTACCTACAATCGCGGGAACCGCAATGGTAGCTGCCATAATGGCAAGAAGCTGCTGAATCGCAAAGATGATCAGCTGACCGAATTTCGGCTTGTCTTTCACGCCGTAGATAAGCTTGTTTTCCATAAAAACCTCTTATTGTTTTCTTAAATTTAGGGCAAAAACTACATTTTTGCCCCATTGCCGACATTATATCATATATTCATTATTTTTTCAAACAAAATTCATCTTTTTTCAAAAAAATTTCCCTTCATTTTTTGTGCATTTTGCTATAAAAGAAAAACCCACTTTCTTTTGAAAAAGAAAGTGGGCAAAGAAAACTTATAACTTATAAAAATTCTTAATATCTCTATTCAGAGCTTCTTTGGTTCTTTTGAAAAAACGAAAAACTTCCGACCCTTTATCGATAATTTCGGAATCTATCCCTATTTTATTTCTTTTTAGTCGAAAGCTTTCTTTGCTTACTTTCCCACCGGTGAAAGTTCCACCGACCAAAACAAGTTTTGGGGTATCACTTTTTTCTCGAAAGAAAGTAAGCGCAGCCGATTTATCACAAAGTTTAAAACGAAGTAAAATCGAGCGAGACGAGGCGCGCGAAGGAAATGCGAAGGATTTTACTTACCGTAAATGACTGAGCATTTCTCTGAAGCGGAACGAAGTCGCAGCCGATTTTACAAAGTTTTACTCCAGGTGGCTCATCATCAGAAGAATATGTTTTACCGCATCCCGCGCCGCATCCATGGTAATTTCTCCGTCACGAAGATATTCTGCCGGGGTCTTGGGATCGGGATCGGCGAAGGAGAGCTTTGTGCACCAGTGAGGCATTTTCACATCGCTTCCGGCAGAAAGCTCCGAAGCAATATCCGAAAGAACCCACCAGTCGGTCATTACAAGACCTTCATAACCCCACTCTTCGCGCAGAATACCGCGGATCAGATCCTCATTTGCCGCGGCAGGGCATCCGTTCACAATGTTATAAGAGGTCATCAGGCACCAAGGAGAAGCTTTTTTAATTGCGATCTCAAAGCCCTTTAAGTAGATCTCTCTGAGCGCTCTTTCCGATACTCTGGAATCCGCCTCTCTGCGGTTCAATTCCTTGTTGTTACAGCAAAAATGCTTGATGGTAGCACAAACCTTCTGACTTTGGATACCCGAAACCGCCGCCGCACCGATAAGGCCGGTGGTCAGGGGATCCTCGGAATAATACTCAAAGTTTCTGCCGCAAAGGGGTGAGCGGTGAATGTTCATACCGGGGGCAAGGTAAATGCCTGCATTGTTTTCCTTTACTTCAAGAGCCTGGGTAGCACCCACCTTTTTCACAAGGGCAAGGTCCCAGGTCTGGGCGAGGCA
>JAZUOK010000210.1:0-2206 GCA_045604665.1 Eubacteriales bacterium
TTACCCCCTCCACCGAAATTGCAGAAGGCTGCGCCGCAAAGCTTCCCCAGGTAGGCGGTCGCTTTATTCAGATGGAAGATGAGATTGCAAGCTGTGCTGCTGCCATCGGTGCAAGTGCGGCAGGCGTTAAATCCATGACCGCAACCTCCGGCCCCGGCTTTTCATTAAAGCAGGAAAATCTCGGCTACGCTTGTCTGACTGAGATTCCCTTTGTTTTGGTAGATGTTCAAAGAGCAGGTCCTTCCACCGGTCTTCCCACTTCCCCCTCTCAGGGTGATGTGATGCAGGCAAAGTGGGGTACTCACGGCGACCATCCTGTAATCGCCATTGCTCCTGCAACGGTTGAAGAATGCTATACCAAGTGTATCCGTGCATTTAACCTTTCCGAGAAGTACCGCACTCCCGTTATCTTTTTGATGGACGAGATCGTGGGTCACCTTCGCGAAAGCATTGAAATTCCCGATGCAGCTTCTCTTGAGATCGTAAACAGAGAATACAGCACCGATTGCACCGATCCTGCCTATTCCTGCAAGGATGGAGAAAAGATTCCTCACATGGCTCCCTTCGGTATGGGCCAGAGATATAATGTGACCGGTCTGATCCACGCAGATGACGGCTTCCCCACAAACTCTACCGTGATTGCCGACAATCAGGTAAAGAGAATCATTGCAAAGGTAGAAGATGCCGCTGATGACATTGCAGATTGGGAAGAAGATCTGGAGGATGCAGAAACCTGTATCGTCTGCTACGGCGGTACCGCAAGAAGCGTATACAGTGCCGTAGAGGAAATGAGAGCTGCCGGCGAAAAGGTGGGATTTTTCCGTCCCATTACCCTTTGGCCCTTCCCTGCAAAGCGTATGGAAGAAATCTCCAAAAAGGTAAAGAAGATCGTTGTAGCGGAACACAACAACGGTCAGATGGTTCTGGAAGTGGAAAGAGTAATCAAAGATAATTGCAAGCTTTCCTTCCTGGGCAAAGTAAACGGAACGGTGATCACCCCCGACGAAGTGATCGCTGCAGTAAAGGAGGGGTAAAACATGGCATCTAAGCTTGTAGATAAAAATTTCCGCGAGATCCATCTTCCTCACATTTGGTGCGCAGGCTGCGGACACGGTATCCTGATGCGCGATGTAGCCCAGGCTGTTGACAATTTGGGCCTTGATAAAGATAAGGTAGTTTTGGTTTCCGGTATCGGCTGTTCTTCCCGTGCAGCAGGATATATGGATTTTAACACCATGCATACCACCCACGGCAGAGCACTTGCTTTTGCTACGGGTATTAAAATGGCTCGTCCCGAGCTTGAAGTTATCTGTATTATGGGTGACGGTGACGCCAGCGCCATTGGCGGCAACCACCTGATCCACGCGGCTCGCCGCAATATCGGCATCACCGCGATCATATTCAACAACAACATTTACGGTATGACCGGTGGCCAATATTCTCCGCTGACCCCTCAAGGCAGCAAAGCTACCACCGCTCCCTACGAAACCATTGAACCTGCATTTGACATTACCGAACTGGCAAAAGCAGCAGGCGCTACCTTCGTTGCACGCGGTACTACATTCCACGCACATATCCTCACTGATTTGATTGCTAAAGGTATCCAACACAAAGGCTTCAGCCTTATCGAAGCTGTTTCCGGTTGCCCCATCTCCTTCGGTCGTCAAAATAAAATTGGCGGTCCTGCTGACATGATGAAATGGCAACGCGACCACGCAGTAATGCTGGCAGCTTGGAACAAACTCACCGATGAACAAAAAGCTGGCAAATTCCCCATCGGCGTTCTTCACGAAGACAACACCCGTAAGGAATACACCGAAGCTTATGATGAACTTATCGCTCGTGCACAGGGAGGTAATAAATAATGAAACAAGAATTACGTTTATCCGGCACCGGCGGTCAAGGCTTGATTCTTGCCGGCATCATCTTAGCTGAAGCAGCACTCCTCGATGGCAAGCTTGCCATCCAATCCCAATCCTATGGTCCGGAAGCACGCGGTGGCTCCTCTAAATCCGAAGTTATGATTTCTGAAGACGCTATCCACTTCCCCAAAGTTACCGAACCTAACCTGCTCCTTGCAATGAGTCAAGAAGCTGCTAACAAATACAGCGCTGACCTTTCTCCGGAAAGCATCCTCGTTACCGATAGCCTTTTCGTAAGCAAACTGCCTGCTCACACTGGCAAAGTTTACGAACTGCCCATCACC
>JAZUOK010000211.1:0-13517 GCA_045604665.1 Eubacteriales bacterium
GATACCCGCTTTTTCAAAAAGGAAGAGGTGCTGTCCCGTTTGGAACGCATTTGCGGGGTCCCACCCCTGCAGACCCTTCCCCAGGTGGAGCCCATCGGACCGAAAAAGCTGTTTGATCTTTTGGTCATTTGCCCCTGCACGGGAAATACCCTTTCCAAAATGGCACTGGGCATCACTGACAGCTGTGTGACCATGGCGGCAAAATCCCACCGTCGCGGCGGAGGAAATGTACTGATCGCCCTTTCTACCAACGATGCCCTCTCGGGCAGTGCCGCAAGTCTCGGCACCTTGCTTGACAAAAAAGGCTTTTTCTTTGTTCCCTTAAAGCAAGACGATCCCTTGGAAAAGCCCGCTTCCCTTCAATGCGACTTTTCTCTTGTCCCCAAAGCAGTCCTTGCCGCTTTGGAAGAGAAAAATCTCAGCCCTCTTTTTCTATAGAGAAAAAAAGAAACCAAACCGAAGTTTGGTTTCTTTTGTTATTTAGAACTTAACCTTATCGCCGATCTCAATTTCGGTGCCGGGCGCGGAAGGAGGAATTACCGTCTGCACATTGTTTACGAAATTGTAGACCTTCTGAATGTAAATGAGAACCTGCTTTGCCAGATCGTTATCAGGCTCGTTATTCAGGATCTGCTGTGCAATCCAATCCACCTGATCGGAAAGGGTAAGACACATCTTTTTATTCTGATCCAGAATTTCAATATTCATCTTGTCGTGCATCGTAACAGCCTTGATGAAAATATCTACTGTGAACTTGTACACTCCATCTTCCAAAACCGCATCGGAAATGTCACACAGCTTTGTTACATCTTTTCCGTCAACGATTACCTGCAGATCCTTGCAGTCATCGGCATTTTTTGCTGTGCCGTAAAGACGGATGCCGATGGCATCACTCATCAAAAGGTTCTTCCTTTTGAAAGACAGAAGAGAGCCTTCCTCTCCCGATTTTCCGGTGGAATTAGGCGTTACCTTCTGATAGAACAGCGAATACTTTGCATCCATACCTCTTTCCACTCTGCCAAGGTCGGCAATGGACTGGAAGAGCTCTTTATCGGTGGTGACAGCAAGCTTTTGAGCACCGAGATCCGCAATCTCTACAATGGTATCGTAGTTTTTGCTGTAGGAATCACGAATGGTATCCCCTTCCAGAACAAATTCGGTCATAAAGTCGGAAAGTCCGATACCGCCGAAGGAAAGAACCATGTACGCATCTTCTTCCGTAAGAGATGCATAGTTTCCTTCTGCGAGGGTTTTGCCACCCATCGTTACCTTGTAGTTAAAGTCCTCGGTAACTGTTTCCTTTACAAAGTAGAATCTTACGCCTACTCTGGTATCCAGTACCAGACTTACCGCTACGGGAGCAGTGTATGTCACATCAAGAACAGAGCCGATTACAGAATTATCTTCCACAGTCGCCGTGCCGGAAACCTTATCCAAAACAAAAATGGTAATATCCGATCCCGTTGCCGTAAAGTAAGTCCGATCCTGCCAAGCTTCGATCTGCTCAACCGTTACCTTGCCTTTTGCTTCGCCGCTGATGGTTACAGAAGCATCCTTGCCAACCTGAAGAACGCCTTCTCCGGAAATGGTGTCAAAGGTAATTTCTCCGTAAACCACGGGCGTACCTTGTCCTAATCCAAGGCCACGGGTAATGGTGGTAACTTCGCCGGCCTTGTTGCCTTCGTGAATGCTTTCAGGCCAAGTGCCGTCTTGAAGGATGTTGTGAATAGAGGAAACATTGGCATTTTCACTGCCGCCGTAGAAGGTACCGATCTGACCCTGACCGCCCTTCAGGAAGTTCTTGACAGAGCCTGTTACCGCAGCATCCTTTGCGCCGCCGTAGAAGGTAGTAATATCCGCGCCTTCCATAATGGTATTTTCAATGCTGCCGTTCAAGGTATTCGCACGGCTGCCGCCGTAGAAAGTAACCACCTTACCGCCGGAAATCACATTTTTGGTCAAACCAGTGCTGCCGCCGTTGCTCGCCGCATAAATACCCACAAGATCCGCGCCTTCCTCAATAAAGTTTACAACCTCTTTTACCGTTCCGCCGTTGGAACCGCCGCTGGGCCAGCCGGACATTTTTGCCCTGAAGTAGTTTACGGTCTTATTTACTGCAGCAGAATTGGTTCCGCAGTAAAAGCCGGTGCTAAACTTGGTTTCATCACCGAAAATAGTGTTCTTGATGACCTTATCCACCGCGCTCTTTTCACTGCCGCCTGCAAAACGCACAAAGCTTGCACCGTCGATCTCGTTGATAATACGGTTTGTAAGACTGGTATTTTCTGCAAAGGTAGCACCGGTATCCGCAATTCCTTTTTCATTCGTGTAGAATCCGTTTCCGCCGTAGAACCAGCCGCCTGCAAAGGTAGCACCGGTGATCTTGTTTTTGATTGCGCCTCGGATGGTGGCACCTGCTTTTTGAGAACCACCGTAAGTGTTGTAATTGGCAGTCGGTTTACCAGCATCGTTATAAGTAATACTACCGTAAGTACCGCCAATAAAGTTGTTTTCAATATTGCCGAGAATAGATCCGGTATAGTTACCGCAGTAGAGATTACCGGAAACGGTACAGTTCTTAAGGGTATTCTTAATATCACCGTTGACCTGGGATTCATAAGCACCCAAATACATGAAACTCGTTCCGGAATAGGTTACATTTTCCAAAATATTTTCAACAGAAGAAGGAGAACCGCATCTGACACCGATATAAGGAGTAATTACCGCGGAGTCAAAGGTTACATTTTTAATAATGTTCTTTACCTTACCGCTACCGCCGCCTCCGTGAATAGCGTCAGATAAGGTAACACCCTGAATATCAAAGGTAACATCACCCGTGCAGCTGCCGGGATTTGCGCCGGAACCGAAAAGGCCTCTCAAAAATTTCTGGATGGTAATTTCTCCGTCCAGGGGATTGACCGTCAGGTTCATATCACCCTGCAGATGGGCATCTACAAGCATATTGACACCGCGAAGAGAACCGCCGGTAACGACCACATTCATATCGCCGTAGTACTTTTCTCCCTTGCCCTCGGTATCACCACTCTGGGAAGTGTTGTTATCTCCGTAGATCATATTGACCGTACCTTTTTTCAAATGAACGGTCGCATTGGAAGGAGCACCGCCAAGCTTTGTGCTAACATTGTGCAAAAGGGCACCTTCACCGTCAATGGTAAGGGTAGGCTCAACCTGATAAGGTCTGATATCTGCCGCACCTTCTGCCTCGGAAGCGTAATACTTCATCTCCTTGGCCTCAGCATCGGTAAGAGCAGTAGAATTTTGGTTAAAACGATATCCGGAAGCCGCTACGCGGATCACGCTGGAATCATAGAAATTCACACCGTCGCCAATGGTAACACCGGTTTTTACCGTCTCCCCTTCCTTCAGTTCAGGCCAACCGATGAAAGCAGCATCGGTACAGTTATCAGCAAACAAATATCCCTTGTTAGTCGAATCAGAACCGTATGCACCGATGGGAGAGGTACCAACCTCATACCAGAGCATTCTGGCTTCGGAATTGTCTTTTTTAAAGAAGTTATAAACATCGCCAATGCCGTAGGTAGCACCGGTGGTTTTATTCGTGTAAATGCAGTTGTTGATTACATTGGTTTTATTTGCTTCGTGTTTTGCAGGATCGAAGCCAAAATCATCGAGATGGTTTGTAGTTTCAAAAACAGCTACGCTGTCCCATTCTTTCGCAGGGAGAATGTCAGACAGAAGCTTTTTACTGCTCATTTCCGAAGACTTCACAGCACCTTTTCCGTCAGCATCGTACCAAACCTGCATGGAATAGGATCCGTCATTGTTTAGAATATTTCCTGCAATGGTAGAAAATGCAATACTGGAGGTATAGGCGTGGTGCACCCTCATATTGACCCCTGCCGCACGGGCAACGGAAGCAAGTTCGTCAATGCAGTAATATGCATTGGAAGAGCCGATGATGAGGAAATTGTAAATGTCATCTCCACCGATATCATCAGGCAAAACCTCGGTGCAGTAGTCTTCGCCGTATTCCGCTGCTACCGCTTTGTGCGCGATCTGCTGCAGCTCTTCAAAGGTCATATCATCATATCTCAGATCATAAGAAGGACGGAAGGTGTTGCCGATACAGCTTTTTTTCGTCAGTGTTTCAAACAGTACACAGGCATAGAGATACTGCCCGCCGCCAACATCACCCTCGTGGCGCCAGTCGCCGTAGTCCACTCCGTTCACATTAGAGGTGGCGAAGATCAGATGTCCAAGCGTTTCATCGCCGAAGGCCTCGCTTTCAGCAGCCAGCATAGCAGCATCGTTTACGGGAATCAGATCCACATCATAGGTATCTCTTACATGCTCGGACAAATAGGTAGAAAGTGCCGCCATCTCTTCAAACTCATCTCTTGTAGGAACCAATACCTGAGAAGTGCCGGAAAAGTTCAGATCACAGTTTACAAAAGCAATATTACCGCTTCCAGCATAAAACTGGGTCTCCTGTCTTGCCAGAGGAACGGTCATGTTCACAAAGGTATAGTCGTTGGCACAGGCATACCAGCCGCCTATGGCGTCCAGATAAATAGAAGAGTCCCGAGGGGTTTCTTTATCTACACCGCGAATGGTAATGGGGAGCTTGGTCCCGTCTTCTCTCCAGATGGTGGGAGCAGAAAAGAGCAGACCCTGGGTTCCCTTTGTATTTGCATTATCTCCCTGAGGACCGGCACTAACATTATCACCCTGGAAAAGGATCTCAAGCACATCATCCTTCCCCCATGTTTCCTCTGCCGCTTTTTGCATCGCAGCAACAAAGTCAGAAAAATGCTCGTATCCTTCCTCTTCATATTCCGCTACGGTATAGATCACCGTAGGAGTTTGCACTTGCGCTTTTGCGCCGATAAAGAGCGCCCCTGCCACGCAGGTGGTCAGCATCATCACCGCAAGAACAAGTGATAAAAGCTTATGTTTTGTCATTGATATTCCTCCAAAAATCTATTTTGGGAAAATTCTCTTCCCATACACTTTCATTTTATCTCAAATATGCTTTTCTTTCAACCTCTTTTTTCTTCCAGTCGAAAAAAATAGCAAAAAACACGATGGTTTCAAAAAAAACTTGTGCATTTTAACGAAGAAATAAAAAAGAAACCAAACTTCGGTTTGGTTTCTTCAGGATATTCTAAATAAACATAAACAGGATCGGAATGGTAATACAGGATAACAGATGGGAAATAAGAACCATTCCTGCCGCAAGAGAGGTGTCCTTTCCGTAAGCCGCCGGAATTACAATGGAGCTAAGGCTCATAGGCATGGCAAGGGAGCACAGGGAACAAAGAAATCCAACGCCGCTGTCAAATCGGAAGATCTTTGCAAGAACCAGAAATGCCGCAGGGAAAAGGATCAGTCGCAAAAGACAGGCAAAATAAATGCTCTTTTCCGAAAAGATTTGCTTTAGATCCACAAAAGCGAGAGTAATACCCGTTAACAGCATCGCAAAAGGTGCCATGCACTTTTCCGCATCGGCAATCACATTCATCGTCCACTGAGGGATATATTTGGAAACAGACAAAAGCCCCAAAACCATACCCAAAAGCATACAAATGAAAATGGGATTGAGAAAGCTCTTCAGCCTTTGGGAAAAGGTCTTTTTTCCTTCCTCTGCAATGAGAAGCTCCGGCATTCCCCAAACATATACTCCTGCCCAAAGGACCAGGGTAAAGATCACATATTCAAAATAAATTTCGGGGAAAAGCACCTTCACTACCGCATAGCCCATAAAGGCAAAATTGGAAAAGGAAAGACCAAAGGTGTGAACCTTTTGCATATACCCGTCTTTGGAAAGAATTTTCCCGAACAGAAGGGCGAAAGGAATGGAAAGGAGCATCACCACAAAGCTGTAAAGGATGGTTTTCCACATAGTGGAAAGGGTTTCTACGGTGAATCTTTGCAAGAAGGTGTTCAGCACCATCGCAGGGATCAAAAGATTGTTTTCAAGTTTAGACAACAGCTTTGCGCTGTCCTCCCCTACCACCTTGCATTTTGCCAGAATAAAACCAAGCAAAATAAAGGTAAAAAGGTAAGCCATTTGGCTCATAGTCGATAAAAATAATTCCATATGATCCTCTTTTTATTCTAATGTATCTGCAATTTTCAAAATGAGATCGTGGGATTTTTCCCAGCCGAGGCAAGGGTCGGTAATGGACTTACCGAATACATTTTCCCCGATCTTCTGGCATCCGTCTTCCAGATAGCTTTCGATCATCAGTCCCTTGACCAAGGATCGAATATCCTTATTGTGATTGCAGCTGTAAACCACATCCTTTGCAATACGGATCTGCTCTAAATACTTTTTTCCGGAATTGGCGTGGTTGGTATCAATGATCACCGCAGGATTTTTCAGGTGAGATTCACTGTAAAGCCCTGCAAGCTCCACCAGGTTTTCGTAGTGATAATTGGAAACATTTTTCCCCATAAAGTCCACATATCCACGAAGGATCGCGTGGGCGTAAGGGTTACCGTCGCTGTGCACCTCCCAGCCTCGATAAAGAAAAGTGTGGGCACACTGGGCCGCGTGGATGGAGTTCATCATCACATGCATATCACCGCCCGTGGGGTTTTTCATTCCGACAGGCACATCCATACCGCTGGAGGTCAGTCTGTGCTGCTGATTCTCTACGCTTCTTGCACCGATGGCAATGTATGCCAGAAGGTCGGATAGATACCGGTGATTTTCGGGATAGAGCATTTCATCCGCACAGGTAAAGCTGTAATCGGACAGGGCCCTGCGGTGAAGCTCACGAATGGCAATGATCCCCTTTAACATATCGGGACGGGCATTGGGATCGGGCTGATGAAGCATTCCCTTATACCCTTCTCCCGTGGTACGGGGCTTATTGGTATAAATACGGGGAATGATCAAAAGCTTTTCCCGTGTTTCCTCCTGTGCGCGGCAAAGCTTTTCCAGGTAACAAAGAACCGCATCGGAATTGTCCGCAGAGCAAGGGCCGATGATCAGAACAAATTTATCACTCTCACCGCGGAAAATGTTCTTTAATTCCGCAAGCTTTTCCTCACGAACCTTTTCCCATTCGGGCTTTAGGGGAAATTCTGCCTTGATCTCCTTTGGAATGGGCAATTTGCGAATAAAATTCATTTTTCTTCTCCTTTTTTATCGAACAAGGCGCGGCGAGCAGTGGAAAGACGCATCAGTGCCTTCATCTTTTCCGTGTCTTCCTCGCGGATGGCATTTTTCAGTGTACGAAATGCCCCTTCGAATCGCTCCATCTGGGAAAGGAGGGCGTCTTTGTTGAGAAGGAAGAGCTCCGACCACATATCCTCCTGGATCCGAGCAATTCGGGTCAGATCACGGAAAGAGTCGCCGGTATAATCTACAAGCCCTCTGTCCTCACCTGCACACATCAAAGAAACAGCAATACAGTGGGTCAGCTGAGAAAGAAAGGCGATCATCTCATCGTGCTTTTCGGGGCTGAGAACGGAAACGGTAGCAAAACCGAGCTCCTTTCCAAGCTCCTTGCAAAGCTCTACCCCTTCGTGGGTGTTCTTGTCCGTGGGAACCACAATAAAGTTGGCACCGCCGAAAATCGCATCGTCGCTGTTTCGAACACCACCCACTTCTTTACCGGCCATGGGATGGGCAGCAATAAATTCTACCCCCTCGGGAAGACAGGCCTGCACCTTTTCCACCACCGCACTTTTGACACCGGTTACATCGGTAAGGTACGCCCCTGCAGGAAATTTCTCTCCGTTCTTTTTCACCCAGTCCAAAAAGACATGGGGATACAGCGCAAATACCGTGATCACTGCCTCCCGGATAAAGCCATCCTCCACCACTGTAGAACCGTAGTCGATTATGCCCTGGGAAAGAGCGTAGTCGATGGAATCCTCGCTTTTGTCAATGGCGTAGACCGTATAGCCTTTTTTCTTCAGGGCTTTTGCGTAAGAGCCGCCCAAAAGGCCAAGGCCTACGATCAAAATTTTGGTTTCTGCATTTTTGTTCAGGTTCATTCTAAAATCACTTCGATTCCTAGTTTTTTTATCTCTTCAAAAAAGTCGGGGTAGCTTTTGGAAATGGCCTCTGCCCCCTGGATCTTGCCTCCCAAACGGCTGAGAAGAACGCTCATTGCCATCACGATGCGGTGATCGTTGTGACCCAGGATCACATCTTCAGGAGAAAAAAGTTCTTTTTTCAAAACAGTGATCTCATTTTCCCCGATCAGAAGAGTGCCGCCGCATTTTTCAAGTTCCTGTTTCATCGCTTCGCCCCGATCGCTTTCTTTGATGCGAAGCCTTGCCGTCCCCGTAAAACGAGCACCGTGGAAAAAGGCGGCAAGTGCGAACAGAACAGGCGCAAGATCGGGACAATCCGTCAGATCGATCTGGCAAAATCCCTTTTTTAAGCTTTCAAAATACCCTTTGTATACCCGATCTCCCTGAAGGGAGTCTTTTTTTGTTCCCAAAACCGTAACCTTTCCCCCAACTGCAGAAAAAGCATCAAGAAAAGCGGCATTGGAATGGTCCCCCTCCACCGTAAAAGTGCGAGACAGGTATGTTTGTCCGCCGGGAATGAAAAAGCCATCGTCTTTTCTTTCCGCCTTCACACCGAAGGCCTCCATGGCAGACAGAGTCATATCAATATACGAGGCACTTTCGGTCTTTCCCGTAATATGGAGAAAGCTGTCCTTTTCCAAAAGGGAAAGGGCAAATAGAAGGCCCGTAATAAATTGGCTTGAAATACCGCCGGGAATTGCATATTCTCCGGGAGTCAATTTTCCGGAGACGAAAATTTTTCCGTCCCGTCTTTCAAAAAGAAAGCCTTTTTCCTTTGCCAGATCCTCGTAGACCGAAAGGGGTCTTTCCAAAAGGCGCCCGGAACCGGAAAGGACATATTCCTTGCCGGAAAGAAGACAAAGGGGGATCAAAAAGCGGAGCGTACTGCCGCTTTCCCTGCAGAAAAGCTCCTTCCCGAAGGAAGGCTTTTTGCCAAAGCCCTTCACCAGGATCCTGTCACCCTCTCGGGAAAAGGTGGCACCGAGAGAGGTCAGGCAGTCCATGGTCGCCAGCATATCCTCCGACAAGGCGATGGGAGAAAGGGTGCTTTCTCCCTCTGCAAGGGATGCGGCGATCAGTGCTCTGTGAGCCATACTTTTGGAAGGCGGCGCAAACACACTGCCTTCTGCAAAAGAGGGCGAAAAAATTGCTTTCATGCCTGTTTTCCCTTTCCTTCAAGAAGAAGGTCCATCGCTTCCAGATATCCTTCAAAGCCTTTGCCGGAAATGGTCTTGATACAGGCAGAGCGGATAAAGCTTACCTGTCTGAATTCTTCCCTCTCCGAAACCTTGGAAATATGCACCTCTACCGTGGGGAGAGATACGGATTTTACCGCATCCAGAATGGCAACACTGGTGTGGGTGTAAGCGGCAGGATTGATCACAATGCCGTCAAAATCTCCGTAGGCAGACTGAATGGCATCCACAAGATCACCCTCGTGGTTGGACTGTATGATCTTCACCTCTACCCCTCTTTTTTTTCCATGGGCATAAATCAGATCGCACAGATCCTTGTATGTTTTATTTCCGTAATGCTCCGGCTCCCGAATCCCGAGAAAATTTAAGTTCGGACCGTTGATCACCATCAGTTTCATTGTAGCACCTTTAATATTTTTTCTGTATTTTCCGAAAGATCTCTGGATACCCGGATCACAAGATCTGCCGCGGAAGTGTAAATATGGTAACGCTCCTCGTAGCGCTTTTTCAAATCCGCATCGTTTGAAGACAAGGGCCTATCCTTTGTGGAACGAAGGGTCTCAAGGGGCGCGTCAAGAAATAAAATATCGCCGTTGCCCTTGAGATAGGAAATGTTTTCTTCCCGAAGGATGGCGCCGCCTCCGGTGGCGATCACCTTTCCCTGCAAAGGAGAAATTTCTCGGATCACATCGCTTTCCACATCGCGGAAATATCTTTCTCCTTCTTCAGCGAAGATCCGGGGGATCTCTTTCCCCGTCCTTTCTCGGATCAGATCGTCCGTATCCAAAAATTCCATGTTCAGAAGACGGGCAATCTCCTTTCCGATGGTGCTTTTGCCGCTGCCGGGCATTCCCACAAGAACAATATTTCTCTTTTCTTTCTGAATGCTCTCGTAAATGGGAAGCGTCTTTGATATAAGCCCCTTTTGCCCCGTGAAGATCTCCGCAGCGTATACCGCCTGAGATACCAGCATATAAAGACCGTCAATACAAGGGATACCTCTCTTTTTCGCATCTAAAAGAAGCTTTGTTCTTCTGGGGTTATAAATTGCATCTGCCACCCCCGAAAGCTTTGGGAAAAAGGAAAGATCAATGGGACTTTCTCCCATATAAGGGAACATACCGCAAGGAGTCGTATTAATGATCACTTCCGTTTCCGAAAGCGTCAAAGCTTTTTCATAGGTAATGCAGTCATCCTTACCTGTGCGACTGACGCGGAAAACACTTTTTGCTCCCAAATGCTCGCAAAGCTTTTTCGCCGTGCCCGAGGTACCACCCGAACCGAGGATGAGAACATGTTTTCCTTTAACGGAAATGTTTCCGTATTCCAGCATGGCGCCCATTCCGAGAAAATCCGTATTGTATCCGAAAAGCTCTCCCTCGCGGTTGACAATGGTATTCACTGCTCCGCAAAGCACGGCTTCCCGAGAGATCTCTTTTAAATACGGGATCACATCTTTTTTATATGGAATGGTTACATTGATGCCGTCAAAATCCCGACGGAGCATAAATGCATCCAATTTTTCTTTTTCCACGGGCCAAAGGGCATAGTCGTAAAGCCCGATCTTTTCGTGAATAATCGCCGAAAAGCTATGTCCCAATTTTTCACCGATACAGCCGTACTTCATTTTGCGCACTCCGGCAGAAAAAAGTCTGTTCCAAAGCGAGATGCCAGCATATCGCAAAGAACAAGGGCAACCACGGAATTGAGAACCACACCGGCGCGGTGAACGATGCAAGGATCATGTCTGCCTCCAAAAGAAACAGAGCACTCCTTCCCCTCGGAATAAAGCACGGTCTTCTGCTCCTTGGAAATGGTGGGAGTCGGCTTTACAGCGCATCGGAAAAGAAGGGGCATACCGTTTGTGATACCGCCGTTGATACCGCCGTTTCGGTTGGTAGAAGTGATAATTCTTCCTTCTTCATCCAGGCAGAAGGGATCGTTGGCACAGCTTCCCTTCATACGGCAAAGATCGAATCCGTCGCCGAATTCCACGCCCTTGATGGCAGGAATGGAAAAGATCGCGTGGGATAAAACACCTTCCAAGGTGTCAAACCAAGGCTCTCCCAGACCGCCCGGAACCCCGATCACACAGGTTTCAAGAACACCACCCACACTGTCCCCTTCTGTTTTGGCTTCCAAAATGACCTTTTTCATTTCTTCTTGGGCCTGAGGAGAAAGGGTGGGAAAGCTTTTTTCTTCTAAAGATAAAATATCCTTTTTTAAATCGCCAAAGGAAGAATCCCTCACATTGCCAATGGACTGAATGTGAGTGCCGATAAAAATGCCTTTTTCCTTCAGCATTTCTCTGAAAATGGCACCGGCGGCAACCAAAGGAGCTGTAATTCTGCCGGAAAAATGGCCTCCCCCATTGGGGTCCTGAAATCCGTGATATTTCAGCTGGGCAGAAAAATCCGCGTGACCGGGGCGAAGTGCCTTTTCTTTCTGATAATCGGAGGATCTCTGCTCCTTGTTGAGGATCAGGATACAAAGGGGCGTGCCTGTTGTCCTTCCCTGATAAACACCGCTGACAATGCGGAAAGGATCCAACTCCTGTCGGGCAGTGGAAATACTTCCCGAAGGACGGCGAAGAGACAGTGCCTTTTCTATTGTTTCCTCCGATACGGGAATGCCGGGAGTCAAGCCGTCGATCACGCATCCGATCTCTTTCCCGTGGCTTTCCCCGAACAGGGTCAACGAAACGGAATTTCCAAAGGTGTTTTTCATATTTTTCCACCTCTCACTTTTTCTGCAAAATCACAAAAAGGCATCTTTTCCATACGAAAAGACCCTACCTCGTCCACGCGGACAAGGGTAATATCATCTCCCGACATTTTTTTGTCGTGAGAAAGGGACTCCACAAGGTCCTTTGTATCCCCTTCCCATTTGGTGGGAAGAGAGAGTTTTTTAAGTACAGGCAAAAGTCTTTCTCTTACCTTTTCCGAACACATAGGGATCATACCCAGCGCAACGCTTTCCCCGTGATAATAGGGATCGGGGGTGCGAAAGCTTTCGCTTTCAATGGCGTGGGCAAGGGTATGACCGAAATTGAGTACCTTCCGAAGGCCTTTTTCCTTTTCGTCCTCTTCCACCACCATCTTTTTGGCAAGAAGGCTTTTTTCAATAATGACATCGATCTTTTCCATAGGGTCACCCTCTTCAAACAGGGCGAAAAAGTCCTTGTCAAAGGTCAGCGCCATTTTCACCGATTCCGCAAGTCCGTTTACGATCTGTCTTTGAGGCAGAGAGGAAAGAACCTCGGGATCTACAAGCACCGCCTTGGGCGGATAGAAGGCGCCTACCATATTCTTCAGTCCGCGGAAATTAATGGCAACCTTTCCGCCGATGGAAGAATCCACTTGGGACAAAACAGTGGTGGGAATGTTATAAAAATCCACCCCTCTTAAAAAGGCCGAAGCTACAAAGCCCCCAAGATCACCTACCACGCCGCCGCCAAGGGAGATAAGACAGTCACTGCGTGTAAAGCCTTTTTCCAGCATAAAGCCGAGGATCGCCTCGAAAGACACCATACTCTTGGAATCTTCGCCGGGCTTTATGACGAAAAGATAAGGCTCTTTGCACTGATCGGAAAGGGTATCGATATATGCTTTCGGAATATTTTCATCCGTCAGAATAAGACACTTGCGGCAAAGATCGATTTTTTCCCCTGCCGAAGAGAGAACGCCCCGTTCCAGATAGATGGGGTAAGATGCACTTTGGGTACGGATAGAAAGAGTCATTTTGCCTCCTTGGATAATTTGCTTTCTTTGTCAAAAGAACCGAGCACTTTCAGGTCGTTGCAATTTTCACCCAGAATACGGAGCATCTTTTCGCCCTCCTCCGAGCGAATTTTGCCTTCTCCTTCACAGAAGAAATAGTATTCCCACGACAGGTTCTTTGTAGGACGGCTCTTAATAGCGCGCAGGTTGAAGCCGTGGGTACCGATGGCAGAGATCGCCTTTGCCAGAGCACCTGCTTCGTTCTTTACGGTAAAGAGCATTACAAACTGATTTTCTTCGGGAGAGGGATTTTTCCGGGTACGGGAAAAGACCGCAAAGCGAGTGGTGTTTCCCCCGCTTTCGTGAATGTGTCCCCGAAGCACCTGCAGACCAAACTCCTCTGCCGCCTCAAGGCTTCCGATGGCGGCCACGGTGGGATCGTCATTTTCCGCTACTCTTTTTGCGGCGACGGCGGTATTCACCGCCTCCTCGGTTTTGACCCCAAGCTGCTTTAAAAAGGGTGCGCACTGGGAAAGGGCCTGAGGGTGGCTGATGACCGTCTTGATCT
>JAZUOK010000212.1:0-2846 GCA_045604665.1 Eubacteriales bacterium
GTCGTTAACCAGTGCACGGGCAATGGCAACACGCTGCATCTGACCGCCGGATAGCTGGTTGGGGCGCTTTTTCATTTGATCCTTAAGGCCTACTTTTTCCAATGCATTTTTGGCACGCTTTCTTCTTTCTGCTTTGGAGACACCGGAAAGAGTGAGAGCGAGCTCAACATTTGACAAAATGCTTTGATGAGGGATCAAATTGTAGCTTTGAAAAACAAAGCCGATGGAGTGATTGCGGTAGGAGTCCCAATCGGAATCGCGAAAATCCTTGGTGCTCTTTCCACGGATCACAAGATCACCCGAGGTGTAGTGATCCAGACCGCCGATAATGTTAAGAAGCGTTGTTTTACCACATCCGGAAGGTCCCAGAATAGAGACAAATTCATTTTTTCGGAAGGAGAGTGTTACGCCCTTTAGCGCTTCTACCTTGTCACTTGTTGAAAGATAATCCTTTTTAATATTTTTGAGTTTCAGCATGGTTTTCCTCTTTAAAATTTAATGAAAAAATCATAACCGAGAAATTTTAACCGGTTATGAATGGAAAGACTTTAACTTCGGTTCATTATACTGCTGTAAATTAAAAAAGTAAAGGGCAACATTGACAAAAAAAGGGAATTTGGATAGAATATTGTTTCGAGATTATAATATTATGGTAAGGAGACTACAATGCTTACAGGAAAACAGAGAGCATATCTTCGCGGACTTGCAAATGCACTTCCTGCAAAATATCAAGTGGGAAAAGCAGGCTATGAAGATGATGCCTTTTTAACACAGATCAGAGAAGGACTTGAGAAGAATGAATTGATCAAGGTTTCCGTTCTTGAGAATGCGGACCTTTCTCCCCGCGAGGTTTCCGATGCGATTTGCGAAATCATCGGCTGTGAAGGAGTACAAGCGATCGGAAGTAAATTTGTCCTTTATAAGAAGAGCAAAAAGAACCCTAAAATTATTCTTCCCAAATAAGGAGTTTTATGGAACTTTTATTATATTATTTTGAAGTTTACGGTTATTTATTTATTGTAATTGCATCTATTTTTGCACTGATTGCATCTGCAAGGGTAAATTCAACCTTTCAGAAATATTCCAAGCAGCTTTCTCGACGGGGTATTACAGGTGCAGAGGCGGCCCATCGCGTGTTGACCGATGCAGGTGTTTCGGATGTTAAAATCGCAAGAACAGGCGGTAATTTAACGGATCATTTTAACCCGAAGGATAAAACAATTTACCTTTCAGATTCCGTATACGATTCGACTTCTACCGCGGCCATTGGTGTTGCAGCTCACGAAGCAGGACACGCTGTTCAGCACGCAGAAAACTATGCTCCCATTCGGATCCGTTCTGCCATCGTGCCGATTACCAATATTGGATCGCGCCTTTCTATGCCGCTGATCTTGATCGGACTTATGCTCAATTTCACCACAGAGTTTTCTTTTGGCTATGAAATTGCCCTATTTGGTGTTTTGTGCTACAGCCTTTGTGTTATTTTTCAGCTTGTTACCTTGCCAACGGAGTTTAATGCTTCGGCCCGAGCGCTGAACGCAATTGAAAACGGCCTTCTTTTGGATGAAGATGAGATTTACGGTGCTAAAAAGACCTTGCGTGCTGCAGCAATGACTTATGTAGCAGCTCTTGCGGTTTCCCTGATGCAATTTTTAAGACTCCTTGCGATTGTAATGGGTGGAAGGAGGAGAAAATGAACTTTTTTTCAAAATTAAATCAAAGCTTTTCCCGTTTTATGTACGGCCGTTACGGAAACGATTCTCTTAATCAGTTTCTGATCGTGATCTGGCTGATCGAGGCGTTTTTGAATCTGTTTTTAAACAGTATGATTTTGTATATTCTCGGCCTTATTCTTTGTATCGTTGTGTTTTACAGAATGCTATCTAAAAACATTGTGAAAAGGCAGAAGGAAAATGCAAATTGGTATCGGATTTCTCAAAAGTGGAGAGGAAATTTCCGCCGACTTACCGTGCGGATCCGAGATCGAAAAACCACACGCTTTTTCCGTTGTCCTCATTGCAAAGCACCGATCCGTATGCCGAGAAAGATCGGAAAATTCAATATCCGCTGCAGACAGTGCGGCAATACATTTCAAAAAGAATTTAAAAAATAAAAACATAAAAAGTCGAGCGAAAGCTCGACTTTTTTTTATAAACTCTTCAGTGCGGAAATGATTTCCGCATACATATAAAGAGAACCAAGGCATAATATGGGCATACTTTCTTTTTTTGCAAGGGCAATTGAAAGCTTGAGTGCATCCTTCGGAGAAGGTACCGCTTCGGCAGGGATCTTGAGATCTTGAAAGACATTTGCAAAATCCTCGGCGGCAAGGGATCGGGGATTGTCGGGAGTGATGCAAAAGACCTTTGATGTTACTTCTGCCATTTTAGATGCCATATAACCGTAATCCTTGTCTGCCATCACACCGCTGATCAAAATGATTTTTTGGTTTTTAAAATACATTTTGACACTCTCAATGGCACTGTCTATGCCCTCGGGATTGTGACCGCCGTCACAGAGGATGATGGGGGATGAGGAAACAAGCTCAAATCTTGCCGGCCATTTTACATTTTCAAGGCCTTTTTCGACCGCTTTTTCGGTGATTTGATAGCCCAATTCGTTCAGCAGCGAAACAGCCTTTAAAACATTTTGCGCATTTTTCGGCTGATAGGTTCCAAGGAGAGGCAGATGAAGATTTTGATATCCATTCCAAGAGAAAACAGTGCCTGTCAGATCCGTTTTATGAAGAATAAGCCCCTGGCGATCCACCTCGTGAAAAGGCGAATTTTCTTCTTTTGCTTTTTTTAGAATTACTTCCTTTGCCACAGGGTCCTTGCCGCAAAACA
>JAZUOK010000213.1:0-2852 GCA_045604665.1 Eubacteriales bacterium
GTTTTTTTGCGAACGGCGTTGCAGAGCATCTGCATTTCATATTCGTACCGATCCTCCTTGATTGCAATCAGTTGAGGCAAAAGAGAGGGGGAGAAGGCGCGCAGACCTGTTTGGGTGTCGTACACCATTTTACCCATCAGAAGATGGAAGGTGTGACGGGAAACGGTGTTGCCGAAACGGCTTCTTGCAGGAACATCTCCCTTAAAGTGACGGGAGCCGAGAACCAAGGCGTCGGGGTTTTGGACCGCAGATTCCAGACAGCGCAGTATGTCGGAAGGCAGGTGCTGACCGTCTGCATCTGCGGTGCAGATCGCCTCTTTCTCCACGCCCTCTTCCAAAAGATAAGAAAAGGCTGTCTTCATTGCCGCGCCTTTTCCACGATTGACCTTGTGGATCAGAATTTTGTCGCAAAAGGGGGCGGCTTTTTCAAAAATAGGATCAAATTCCTTTCCTGAACCGTCGTTGACCAAAATGATACGGGAGGAGGTGATATTTTTCAGTTCTGATAAAAGAGATAAAAGCTTTTCGTCGGGCTTATATGCCGGGATCACAATGGTCATTTTTTTGCTGCTCCTTCTACTCCCGTTTCATTGGGACATGTGATTATTTTAAGCGAAGATATTCTATCAAAAAAAAGCAAGATTTGCAATAGTTTTAACAATATTCTCAATGGAACTTTCAAATACTTGCATCTATAATAAAGTATGTAGTACAATGGAAAAGAGTAAAAACCGAAAATCAAAAAAGAAAAGGAGCTCTTCTATGAAAATTGGCGCACAAATGTTTTCCCTGAACGGAACGATGGATACGCTGGAGGATGTTCGTTCCACTTTGGGTAAGATCAAAGAGATGGGATATCAGAATATTCAGGCAAGCGGTTCGGCTATGATCGCCATCGACCCTTATGCATTGAGAGATTTTACGCAGGAATTGGGACTGGATATTGTGATCACTCACCAGAATCCCGAGCGTTTGCTTCTGAATATTAAGAATATCATTGAGTTTCATAAGGTTTGTAACATTCCCGTTGTGGGTATCGGTTCCATGCCTCCCAAGTGGAGAGACGGTACCATCGCAACCACCAAGAGATTTATGGGCCTGTTTGATGATGTGGCAAAGCGCTTGCAGGACGAAGGCTTCCGTTTTGCTTATCACAACCACGATTTTGAATTTAAGACGCTGGACAACGGCAGATGCATTTTCGACCACTTGGTAGAGGATGTAAACTGGGATATTATTGCGGATGTCTGCTGGATCCACTATGCAGGAAGAAGCGTTCCCGAAACCCTCGGCCGCATCAAGGGAAGAATTGAAAATGCGCATCTGAAGGATATTCGCGAGCCTTTGGATCAGAAGGACTTCTGTCCTCTCGGTGAGGGTGTTGTAAATCTTCCCGAGGCATATGAAGCACTGAAGGCAAACGGCTGTGTGAATGCACTTGTTGAGCAGGACAATGCTTCCAAAAAGGCAGATCCTTTAGACGAGATGCGTCGCAGCATTGAATATTGTAAAAAGCAGAATTGGTGCTAAAAAGGAGAAGAATTATGGCAAAGTATTATCTTTCTGCATTTGCAGATGAAGCAGGTAAGGAACTGGATACCCAGATCGCAGCCCTTTTGAGAAACCGTATCCGCTTTATCGAGCTCCGCGGTCTTGAGACCGGACCCATTGATGCACAGTCCAACGCTACCACCCGCGAGGTGAAGGCGAAACTGGATGCAAACGGAATCGGTATTTCTGCCATCGGCAGCCGTCTCGGAAAGACCAAAATCGACGGATTTTTTGAGTATTCCCTGGAGTCTCTTCGCCGTCTGTGTGAAATTTGTCACATTTTGGAGGCAAAGAGAATCCGTATGTTCTCCTACTTCATTCCCGAAGGAGAAAATCCCAGAGATTACCGCGAGGAAGTGATTGAAAGACTCCACAAGCTTTGCGCATACGCTGAAACTCAGGGCATCAAGCTGATGCACGAGAATGAAGCACTTATCTACGGTGAAAAGATGGAAGAGGTCCTTGACATTCACGAGAATGTTCCCGAGATCGGCGGTATTTTCGATCCCTCTAACTACCGTAAGGCAAATGTGGATCAGGCACTGACTGTTCAGAAGGTAATGCCCTACATCGATTACCTTCATATTAAGGACTGCACCAACGATCACGAGATCGTTCCTGCAGGCTACGGCGACGGTCTCATCGGAGAGACCATTTGTCATCACAACGAGCTGTTTGAAGGAGACTCCTTCCTGACCTTGGAGCCTCACCTCTTTAAGTTCCAGGGATACAGCGAGATCGACAAGAGCGAATTTAAGACCAAATTTGCATTCAAGGATAAGAATGAATCCTTTGACTTTGCAGTGAAGAGCCTGAAAGAGGTTCTTGAGAAAAACGGATTTAAGGAAAGCGAGGATATGGCATGGACAAAGTAAGATTTGGTATGATCGGTGCCGGTAACATCGGCCACACCCACATGAAAAACTTTATGGACGGTAACATCGAGAACGGTATTCTCACCGCTGTTGCGGATCTGAACCCCAAAAAGCTTGATGTTGTAAAGGAAAAGTACAAGGACAATCCTCTGCTGGAAAATGTAAAATATTTCAACAGCGATGAAGAACTGATCAATTCCGGTGAATGTGATGTCGTTATCATCGGCGTTCCCCACTACGATCATCCTAAAATTGCCATCAAGGCATTGAAGGCAGGTCTTCATATCGTAGTAGAAAAGCCTGCAGGTGTTTATACCAAGCAGGTAAAAGAAATGATCGAAGAAGCAAAAAAGCATCCCGATCAGCTGTTCGGCATCATGTTCAACCAGCGTACCAATCCCTACTTTAAGAAGATGAAGGAAATGG
>JAZUOK010000214.1:0-2043 GCA_045604665.1 Eubacteriales bacterium
TCCTAAGACCCTTGGCCTCCGACTTGATCCCCGGCGTTTCTCATCTTGTCAGAATTTCAATGGAGTCATAATATGGAATATATCAAATCATTTGTTTTTGGCGGTTTTTTATGTGTAATCGCACAAATTCTAATCGATAAAACTAAACTTACTCCTGCAAGAATATTAACAGGCTATGTGTGTTCCGGTGTTGTTTTAACTGCGATAGGTATCTATGAGCCGCTGGTCAAAATGTTTGGCTGCGGAGCAACGGTTCCTTTGACTGGCTTTGGGTATACCCTTGCAAAAGGTGTTGAAAAAGCAATTGAAAGAGATGGATTATTAGGGATTCTTTCCGGAGGACTTACAAGTACCGCTGCGGGAATCGCTTCAGCAATTGTATTTTCCTTTCTTATTTCCTTGTTTTTCAGCGGAAAACCCGAAAATTTGTAAAAACAATATTTACAAAATTCAAACTTCATAGTATAATAAACTCTAAGGAAATACTTGGAGGAACGAATTTGATTATCCAACTTGAGCAAGCCAGACAACACCTGCGTGACTTTCAGCCGCAGATCACAGAGCTTGCAACTTCATTAAATGTTGAGACTTTAAGAATAAAATGCAAAGAATTGGAAGATGTCGCGTCGGAGCCCGATTTTTGGAATGATCCCGAAAATTCTCAAAAGGTTCTCGGCGAACTGAAAGAAGTTAAGGATGTTGTTACATCATACGATGACCTCGCTTCCCTCTTTTCTTCCACCATGGAGCTTCTTGATCTTGCGATTGAAAGCGATGATGCAAGCTTTACAGAAGATATTTTAAGCGACATCAAAACCATAGAAAAATCCTACGAGGATCAAAAAATCAAGTTGCTGCTTTCCGGCGAATATGACCGCAGCAATGCAATCGTATCCATCCATCCCGGTGCAGGCGGCACAGAGGCTCAGGATTGGGCGGAAATGCTTTACCGCATGTATATGCGTTTCTCTGAGCGCCGTGGCTTTAAGTTCAAGGTTCTTGACTATCTTGATGGTGATGAAGCCGGTATTAAAAGCGTTACCTTTCTCGTTGAAGGCGAATTTGCCTACGGTTATTTAAAATCCGAATCCGGTGTTCACCGTTTGGTGCGCGTTTCTCCCTTTGACTCCTCCGGAAGAAGACATACTTCTTTCTCTTCTGTCGAGGTAATGCCGGAATTTGATGATAAAATCAAAATCGAAATTCGTGACGAAGATCTTGAAATCGAAGCGCACAGAGCAAGTGGTGCAGGCGGTCAGCATGTAAACAAGACCGACTCCGCAATTCGTATTAAGCACATTCCTACCGGTATCATTGTTGGCTGTCAAAACGAAAGAAGCCAGCTCCAAAACAAAGAGACCGCAATGAAGATGCTGAAATCAAAGCTGCTTGAAATCAAAGAACGGGAGCAGCTTGAAAAAATCGAAGACATTAAAGGAACCAAAACAAACATTGAGTGGGGCGCGCAGATCCGTTCTTATGTGTTTATGCCCTATACCCTTGCAAAAGATCACAGAACAGGTTACGAAGACGGTGACATCAACAAGGTAATGGATGGTAACCTGGATGAATTTATGAACGCTTATCTGATTTTCAAATCAGGTGAAAAAAATAAAACAAACTAAAAGGAGAATGATTATGTCCAGAAAAACAAAATTTATTATTGCAATTTGTCTTGTAGCAGAAGCTTTTACAAGCCTTGTTCTTTCCTTCGTATATTCCGACCGCAAAAAGGAGCTTTCCAAGCTGTTTTTAGGCGTTGGTGTTCTGAGCGGTCTGGGTGGCGCATATCTCCTGTATAACGAATATCAGGAAGCAAAGAATGACAGACTTGCTTTTGACGGCGCTGATTGGTGCTCCGATGATTGCGATTGCTGCGATGGCGATTTCTTCGATGAAGATCTTGCTGATGATATTAACTTTACCATTGCTGAAGAAGAGACCCCTGCTGAATAAATTCACATAAATAAAAATCCACCCGCATAGCGGGTGGTATTTCATTTTCGGGCATAGCCCTAAGGAAACTGGCTGCACATAAATGCG
>JAZUOK010000215.1:0-2881 GCA_045604665.1 Eubacteriales bacterium
TAGTGACTGGTTCTCCCCAATTTTAAAAGAAAAGACAGTGTATGATTTTTATCTTGATCCCGTAAAGGATCAAAAAACATATACCTTTTTACATCTTGCTGACACCGAGATCGAAAACAAGGGCTGTGATAGCTTTATCCCTTGGCTGAAAGATACAGTGTCGGAAAACAATGCCGCCTTCCTCTTTCACGGCGGTGATCTTTGTAATGAAGACGGTGTTAACCGCCACTATAAGGAAATGAATCAAGATACCGTCGGCTGCCCTGTTCGGTATTGCATCGGCAATCACGACTTTCTGACCGGTGATTACGCTGAACAGCGCTATGAAGAGCTGTATGGCCCAATTTGGTATTCCTTTGATCTGGGAAATATTCACTACATCTCTCTTCCTTACCCCGAAAGCGCCTGGGGGTTCTATACTCGTTACGATCTTTTTGATCAATACAAATGGCTGAAAAACGATGTGGAAGCACAAGATGAAAAGAAACCGATCGTTATCTTCAGACACAACGATTGCAAAGAAGCGCCTGACTTTATCGTAAAAAGCGAAGATGTTACCTATGACCTTCCAAAAATGGGATTGATCGCTTGGATCCAAGGACACGATCATACAAACTTTTTGATAGAAAAACACGGTGTTTTACACATGTGCTCCTCACGCCCCGACAGCGGCGGCATCGATAATACTCCCGGCAGTGTTCGCAGGGTGAAAATTGAAAACAAAACACTAACTACCGATATCCGGTATAATCTTTTGCCTCAAAAGAAAAAAACAAACACCAAATGGTTAACAAAGCTCTGTGGCTTTGTGGAATTTTCTTCTTTAATTGAGTCAAAAGACTATCTTTACTGCGCAACAAGTGATGACGGCTATCCAAAAAAATGTGGCGTATACTGTCTGAACAAGGATTCCGGTGAAATCAAATGGTTTTTCGAGACCGCAAACAGCGTAAAAAGTGACATCGCACTTTCAAACGACTGTATTTATGCACAAGACTGTGAAGGCTTTGTCTATTGCCTTTCTAAAGATAACGGATGTCTTTTATGGAAATATGAATCGGAGGAAGAAAAGCGTTTCTTACGGGGCTCTGTCTGCGTGATAGACAAAATCGTCTACGCAGGAAACGGAAGAAAACCGATTTTTCTTCGTGCTTTTGACGGAAAGCCGCTTTTTGAAGGTGAATTACAGCGCAGTGGTGATGAAGTCCCTGCCAGAACAATTTTCAGTGATGATAAAAGAATTGTTTTTTACAGCGCCCAATGGCTCAGACTTGCGGCCCTTGACTCCGAAAGCGGCAAAACCTTATGGGATCTTCGTTCACAAAAGAAAGAGATCGGAAACCCCGGTGCATTCTGGTACAGAACCAATACACCCCTTTATCACACCGGAAAAATTTACGCCTTCGGTTTTTCTCACGGCGCGATTTGTGATTCAAAAACAGGAGAAATTCTCCTTCACAAAAAGATCCCTTATGAAACTGAAGTTGTCGGCAGTGCTGTCATTGATGACGGCATCCTCTATCTTCCCACTGCAACGCAAGGTGTTGTAGCGCTGAATCCAGAAACCTTTGATGAGTTATGGAAATATCCTGTGGAAGGCGGTCTTGTTTTCACCTCTTCTTACATCGTCGGTTCAAAAGAAACCGTTGAAGCATCGCCGCAAATAATCGATAATGAAATTGTTTTTGCCGCAAATGACGGATTTGTTTATTTTTACGACAAAAAAGGTCCGATCTTAAAGAAAAAAATCCCTCTGAAATTTGCCGCATTATCAGCACCGATCCTGCACGATGACCACCTTTTTGCCATAAGCTTTGATGGAACAGTCGGTAAATATTTGCTATAAAAAAAGGATCCCATTTTCGGGATCCTTTTTTATTTAGATATTTAGATGAGCTTGCGAATATAGTCTGCAATTTTTTCATCCTTGCAATTTGCAAAGAAAAGCTCCTGGAAAGCCTTGCTTGCAACAGCTCCCTTAAGAAGCTCCTGATCAATACGGTCAAGACATTCAGTCAGAGGACGAAGGGTTTGGGCACGAACCGCATCAAGAATCTTCTTATTTCTCTGTTCGGGAACGACTCTTTCCTTGGGATACCCCTGTCCGTGGCCAAAGCCAAAAAGCTTCTCAAAAATGTAAGTCAAATTCAGTTCCCCGCCCCAACCGAATCCTTTTGCAAAAGGAAGAGCAACTGCGTTACCGTCATTTACATGTGCAAAGGTGTAAGCATCCACCGGATCTTCCACATGACCGCAAATAACATTGGGGAAGCTATTCATTGCAAGCATAGCGCCCTCACCGGTGCCGCAGCCGGTAATCACATAATCTGCCGCGCCGCTGTTTAAAAGAATTGCGCCGAGAATACCGATCTGAACATAGGTAAGCTGCACCTCATCGTCGGCAGAAAACATACCGTAGTTATCAACTGTGTGACCCATGGGCTCAACTACATTTTTGAGCGCATCAAGGATCAGTCCGTTTTTTGCCGCCTGGCTGTTTTCATTGATCAAAGCAATTTTCATAATTCTAACCTCACTTTATAAAATCTTCTCTCAAAGGAGTAAAGAAGTCAATCATTACGCCGCCCTCCAGTGCAGTGCAACCGTGAACGACACCGTTCTTTTTCACAAGGGAATCTCCGGCTTTTACCTCAAACTTTTCATCTCCTACTGTAAACAGGAAACGACCGGAAACAATATAAGTAACCTGCGTATGAGGGTGGGAGTGAAGAGAACCGACAGCGCCGGTTTCAAAAACATTTTCTACACACATCGCATCATCAGAATACCCAAGAATCCTGCGTACAACACCGGGTGCGGCATTCTGAATTTCAGCTTCATCGTGAAAAAGAGCAATTTTATCTTTATATTCTTTTGCTTT
>JAZUOK010000216.1:0-5929 GCA_045604665.1 Eubacteriales bacterium
ACATGGCTACGATCCGACTTAGCTGAGGTACCGGGATTTGCCACATAATGCACTGCAATATCTCTGACTGCCTCGAGCTTTTCTCCGCTGCGGCTCATGCCGTCCCGGGTAAGGATCATCGGTGTGACCCATTCGGGAAAACCGTAGCGCTCTACCGGGGCTTCTTCCTCTTCTTCAGCGACAGGTGCTTCTTCTGCCTGCGGCTTTCTCAAAGCCCTTCCCAAAAAAATTCCCAAAAACAGAATAAAAAGGCAGAGAAAGGGCATAAGAAGGTAGAAAAGAGAAACCTTCCCTTTTCTTTTTTCTTCCCGGGGTAAAGGCTCTTTTTGTACGCTTTCCTCCCGAGAAAGGACCTGTTCTTTCTGTTCTTCCTGTTCTTCCGTAATGGAAATTTCTTTTACGGGGCTTTTCATATTTTTTCTTTTTTATCGCTCCTGATCGCTTTCAAATTCAATGACTGCTTTGAAAAGGTCACCGTCCACTGTGACAGTAAGACTTCCCTTTTGCAATTCCACAAGGCTTTTGGCTATGGCAAGACCAAGCCCAGATCCTTCCGTATTTCGGGAAAGGTCCCCTCTTACAAATCGCTCCGATAAGTATTCTCCCGATAAGGGGATGGGCAGGGCTGAAATATTGCGGAATATGATCTGAACCTTTCCGTCTTTTTCTTCCAGATTTACATAGACTCTGGTGCCGGGAAGAGCATATTTTTCGATGTTGCGCAAGAGATTATCCATCACACGCCAAAGGCGTTTTCCGTCGGCAAGGATAAATATGCTATCTTCGGGGAGAGAAAAGCACGGGATCAGTCCTTTTTCCTCAAAAGCACTTTGGTATTCCCCAAGGGCCTGTTCCAGAAGAACCCCAACATCACATCGGGCAAACTCAATGGGAAGAATACCGCTGGCCGCCTTGGAGGACTCCACAAGATCCTCAGTCAGCTTTTTCAGTCTGGCGGACTGTCTGTCCAAAACCTCAACATATTCGCGGATCTTTTCATTTTTGGTCTTTTCCTTTTTGATCAGATCCACATAGTTGATAATGGAGGTCAAGGGCGTTTTGATATCGTGAGAGACATTTGTGATCAGTTCTGTTTTAAACCGTTCGCTCTTGATCTTTTCATCCACCGCTTTTTCCATTCCTTCTGCGGAACGGTTCATGGCATCTCCCAAGGAACGAAGTCCGTAAGGCAGTCTTGCGGTATCACAGCGGTGACAAAGATCGCCGTCTGCAATGATCTCCTGATCCTTTTTTAAATGCTGCAGGGAGGCACCGTACCAAACAAGAACTCCCGAAAGGCAAAGCCCTTCAATCAGAAGCGCCGCTAAAAATTCGGTATAGTCAAGCATTGTCGCCAGAACAAGATCAAAAAGGGCAAGTCCCACCAAAATCAAAACAAGCTTGGGTACAAGGTGCATATCCTCCCAAAGACGGCGGAAAAGATATGCGTATTTTTTTATCAGATGCCAGGTTTTTCCCACAAGAGTGGTCCTAACAAAGCTTTTTGTTTTGATTCTTGTGGCAAGGGTCATAAAGAATAAAACAAAAAGGATCGAATCTGCAAGAATAAATAAAACTGCCGCTAAAAAGCAAAACCAGATCTGGGCAGGTGCAATATCAATAAAGCCCACCTCAAGTATAAATGCAAGAAAACCGCCGATCAGATAAAATTCCAGAGGGATCTTATCAAAAAAGCTGGTTTTCGGAGGATTTTCTCCCCTTCTGCCTGCGGCAAAACAAAGATAGATCAAAAGAAGGATCCCGCCGAGGGTACAGGAAGAAAAGATCCAAATGAGAGAATAGCGCATCGAGTAAAAGACTTCGAGAATTTCAAGCTTTGTATCAAGACCGCTTCCCGGCAAAGGCTCTTTTATAAAGACCTCGATATCGTAAACCGCTTCCTCCACATAAATCGAACCGGACTCAATATAGATCCGCTCGGAAAAAGAGGCGATGTAATCTTCCGATCCATTTATTTGGGAATAAAGCACATCTCTTAAAGAGGATACGGTACAGTCAAAATCCACATCATCCTTTAAATAGGCAAGATCTCCTTCAAAAACCTCGCGGCTGTCGTGAAAATCATGGTAGTAGGTATATGCAATGGAGTGGCAAAGATGACCGTACTGATTTTCAAGGATTCTCTGCTGCATTTTGTTAAAGGAATAGGAATAGCCGTCCTGCATCAAAAGACAAAATACGCCAAAACCGGACACGATCGCCGAGAAAATACAAAGCACCGCGAGAAGGACGGCAAAAAATTTGATCGGGAGACTGAAAACATACTTTTTCATTTCACATCCCCCTTTTCCAATTTATATCCCTGCCCCCAAACCACCTTCAGGTAACGGGGAGCGGCAGGATCGATCTCGATCTTTTCACGCAGGTGTCTGATGTGAACGGCAACGGTGTTTTCCGCACCCCACGCCGCTTGATTCCAAACGGTTTCATAGATCTTTTTCGGAGAAAAGACCTTGCCGGGATTCTCCATAAGTAGCTTTAAAATTTCAAATTCCGTGGGTGTCAGAGGAACCTCTTCCCCGAGTAAAAAGACCTCTTTTCTGTCATCGAAAAGCTGAATATCCCCTACGGTAAGAGAACTGTCTTCTCCCGCCCTCCTTTTTTCTTCCATAGCTCCAAGCTTTGTATATCTGCGAAGCTGAGAACGGATCCTTGCGAGGACCTCCACGGGATTGAAGGGCTTTGTAATATAATCGTCTGCCCCTACATTCAGCCCAAGAACCTTGTCCGTATCCTCCGATTTTGCACTGATCAGGATCACGGGAAGGTTGAATTTTTCTCTCAAGAGAGATAAGGCGCTCATGCCGTCCATTTCGGGCATCATAATGTCAAGAAGCACCAGGTGGATCTCACTATTCTCAAGAACCGAAAGGGCTTCTTTTCCGTTGTACGCTTCAAAGGTTTGATACCCTTCCGCCGAAAGATAGATCTTCAAGGCGGAAACGATATCTTTTTCATCATCGCAAATTAAAATATTATGCATTTTTTCACCTCCGAAGACATCATATCAAAAAAAGGTTTAAGAAAAAATGAGTTAAAATCTTAATATTCTCTTAAGGTCAAACAAAAAATCTACGCTCCATAAAGGTGCGGAAGGGTCTGACAATGGCAATCACGATCAGCCCAAGACCCACAAGAGAAAAGAAGATCAGGGGAATGACAGACCAGGAAAGGGCGATGGGAAGATCGGCGTAAGCACGATACAAGATCTCCCCTACGAAGGAAAGCACGCCAAGTCCCCAAAAAAAGCCGCCGTAAATATAAAAATATCCTTTATGAACATAACGGGAAAGCGTAACCACCGTTTCCAAAAGAATCAAAACCCCTCCCAGCATAGGAAGCGCAAAGGGGAAAAACCATCCGTTTCCGTAAAAGAAATCCAGATAGAACAAAAACACGCCCAGACAAAGACAAAAAATGGGTAGGAACACCACGGGATTTGGACGGCGGAACCACCTTGGTAAAAGGAAGGCTGCATAAAACAAAAGGAGAGAAAACAGCACGAGGCCCGAAAAGGTCACACCGCCGCCAAGGATCATATCCGCGGCAAATACCGCTCCCCCTGCACCGAAAAGGATCAGGGTAACAAAGAGAAGAAGCCCTCTGAAATCCTCCCGATCACGGGGGCGTTTTACCGAAGGATAGGTCCCCTTTTGCATAGGAGAGATCTCCGGCAGGGAAAAGCCGCATAAGGGACACTTTTTCTCAGTATCCTGAAGGCGGACACCGCATTTCATACAATACATATTTACCTCTCGTTGCTTTCCAGTGTTACGGGAAGTCCCAAAGAAGAAAGGAAGGGGAAAAACTCCCTCTCAAGCTCGGGCTCAACCGTATTTCTCACAAGGCTGATGCGAAGCTCGTTCCCAAAGCTTACCACACCGCAGTTATAGGGCGCTTTTGCCTGAGGACCGATAATAAAATCAAAACGGGCGATCTTCTCTGCCATCTTTTCGGGAACCTTCACAGGTCCCAGATTGGAAAGACACAGACAGGCAAGGCTCTCCCCCACCCGATCAAATACCGCACGCATCACAATATCCTTTAAAAAGAGAGGAACAAGGCGTATACCAAGACCCTTTTCACTGTTTACATTGGTAGAGAAAACGGCGCGAAGATTGCGCGGTGTGTTAAAAAGTGCCATCTGATGGTGAATACGGGAAAGGATCTCGTCAAAGTCTGCGTCGGTCTCTCCTTTTTCCATCCCCACATTATAAACAGCAACAAAGTTTCGCAAGGTTTCGGAAGGAAAATGCTTTCTTAAATTTACGGGGATCTGAATACGCACCGCTTTTTCCTTATGCTTTGCTACCTTTCTCTTTTGGATCTTTTCTAAATTGAGGCAAAGAGCAGCAGATAAAAGGGTGGTAAGGCTCACCCCTTTTTCTTTTGAAAGACGCAGTGCATCGGAAAGAGGAACGGTTGCCGTGGTCACATGTAAAAATCCGTCAGGCTCGGGAATGCCCTTTAAGGAGAAAGCGGATTCTGTTTCTCTTTTTGCTAAATTTTCACCTGCATAACGCAAAAAGGCATCCTCCATTTCTTCCTTTTTGGGAAGATCGTAAAGAGAAAGGATCCCATCGGTCTTGGGGATCTCTTCCCCATAGCGCTCTTCAAGATAAGCGGCGGCAAGGTTTTTGATAAATACCAGAGCGCCTGTGCCGTCCGTCAAAGCATGGAAAAATTCCACCGCAATGCGGTTTTCAAAATACAGGATCCGAAGGGCGGACCTTGCCATTTCTTTTTTTGTCATGGGGAAAAGAGGCTGACATCCCTCCTCCAGAACAGAAGGATTCTTACTCTCCTCCAAATAATACCAAAAAAGGCCCCTCCCCAAGCGGACACAAACCGAAGGAAACCGAGGCGTGATCTTCTTGACTGCTCTCTTTAGTGCCGGAACATCTACCGACTCACAAAAGGTAACGGAAAGACGGAAAACATTGCTCCAGGTAGACCGCATAGATGCAGGAAAGATCTTCGCCGCATTGTCCAGCCGAAGCCATTTTCGCTCTATTTTTCTGTTTCCCATTTTCTTTCCTCCTTTTCTTCCTTTTCTTTCCCCATTTTACCACATACCAAAAGGAAGCACAAGGCTTTTTCATCAAATTTCATCATGGAATATTTTTCAAAAACGCATTGACAAAGTCGTGAATATCTGATAACATAGTTTTAAATACCAGATAGGAGATTTTTATGAACCATTTAACAATTCTGAAAGAGGCAGAAAAACACGCTCTGATTCGTGATTATATCCTCGATGCCGTTCATCGCTACAGCGATCTGGATGCCTTTGTGCTGAAAACAGAAGAGAATGCCGAAAAAGCCCATTATCGCAGCATTACCTACCACAGCTTTTGGCAGGAGATGCGCCGTTTCGGCTCGGGTCTTGCATCCCTCGGTCTTTCCGGCAAGAGAGTAGCCTTGATCGGATTCAATTCTTACGAATGGATCCTCACCTATCTTTCCGTTCTGTGCGGTGTAGGCGTGATCGTTCCGCTGGATAAAGAACTGACCGAATCGGAGATCCTTCTTTCCCTTGAAAGAAGCCATGCCGATGCAGTGGTTTTTGACGAGAAGCACAAGGATCTGATACATCGTCTTTCTGAAGAAAAGAAATTTGGCATTGAGCATTTCATCAGTACCAAAAAGCTTTTTGCCGATCTTCCCAGCATTGCCGAAATTGAAGAATTGGGTGACCTTTATCTTCAAAGAAAGGATGCCTTCGACACCTTTGATTCCTTCTCTCCCGATCCCGATGCCATTGCATCCATTATCTTTACTTCAGGCACCACCTCTTCTGCAAAAGCAGTCATGCTCTCCAACCGCAACATTGCAACGAACCTCTACGACCTTTTGTCCGTAGAAAACCTTTATCCCGGTGACCGAAACCTGGTATTTCTTCCTCTCC
>JAZUOK010000217.1:0-4957 GCA_045604665.1 Eubacteriales bacterium
TAGCAGCCGGGGAGCTTCTCCTCGTTGAGCTTCAGCATTTCACCGGTAGCGCAAGCTTCTGCACGGAGTGCTTCCAGCTGATCTTCTTCGCCGGTGATCCAAACGATTTTATCGGGACAGAGGAGATTTTTCATCTCATCAAGCCACTTAATAACGGTTGCATTTTGGGTCATGAGTTTGATTTCCTTTCAAAAATAATTCATATTAAGGTTATTATACTAAAATATACATTTTTTCGCAAGGGGTGAATCAAAGAAAAAAGAAAAAAATTCCTTTTTCTCACAAACCTTACGGAAATAAAGAAAAATCATCTTTTTATTTTATTTTTTTATGCCGAAATCATGCATTTTTCAAAAAATGCAGATATTAGATTGTTTTATTAAGTTTGTCGGCGCAAAAAAAGCAAGTTTTTTACAGCAAAAGAGAACTTTTTCCAATTTGCTGTAAAAATGTTTGAAAAAGGTTTGAAATGAGAGAAAAGGTATAGTATAATATAAAATAGTTTTCTATATATTTGCCCCAGAAAGGAATTTTTATGAACCGAGAAAAACCGGAACGCATTCAGATTCTCCCGGGTGTCTATCTGAACTTTGTAAAAAATGACCGATATAAGACCAACTATATCACATTCCATTTTGTAACCCCTCTTGATGCAAAGAGGGCTTCTTACAATACGCTTTTATCCCGCGTGCTTACAAGAGGCTGCGAAAGGTATCCGACTCAGATGGCGCTGAACCGTGCCCTTGATGATGTGTACGATGCCGCCCTTACCTCCGATTCTACAAAAGTGGGGGAATGGCATGCGCTCTCCCTGTCTCTTTCACTACTGGACAATGCTTACGCCTTTGACGGCGAGGATATCTGCACGGCAGGTCTTGATCTTTTGGAGGAAGTGATCTTTCGCCCCCATCTCCCCGAAGGTGCTTTTTCCTCCGAATATGTCAAGGGAGAAAAAAAACAGGCACTTCTTGAGATCTCATCTCTTGTCAACAATAAGGCGAGATATGCCAAGAACCGTATGATCGATCATATGTGCCGCCTGGAACCGTACAGCACTTGTGCCATCGGTACTGCCAGGGAGATCAAAAAGATCGATCCGGAAAGCCTTGCTGCCTATTATAGGGAAATGCTTGCCACTGCAAGAATAGAGATCTTTTTCGTGGGAAGATTTGACGAGGAAAAAGTAAAAGGCAAAATTGAAAACATGTTCCGCGGAAGGAAAAGACAGTTTTCACCCTTGCCGCCGCTTTCCATTCGCACCAAGGCAAGAAGCGTAAAAGAAGTGACGGAATATATGGATATCACCCAAGCAAATCTTGTAATGGGGTTCCGCACCGCTTGTACGATTTACGATAAATCCTGGCGTGCTATGACTCTTTATAACTCGGTTTTGGGCGGTTCTCTTACCTCCAAGCTTTTTTGTAATCTGCGCGAGAAGATGAGCCTTTGCTATTCCGTATCTTCTTACCCTGATGCCTTGAAGGGAATTATGGTCATCTATGCAGGTATTGCCGGTGAAAATCGCGAGGTTGCCATTCGGGAAGCCTTGAATCAGATGGACCAGATCCGAAAAGGAAACATCACCGAGGAAGAAATTGAAAATGCCAGAGGCGCTCTGATCCACTCTATGAGAGGATTGCTTGACAATCCTGCGGCTTTGGCAGACTGGTATCTGCCCCGTATGTTAACGGATAATTTTGAAACGCCCCAGGATATTGTTCTTTCCCTTCAGACGCTGACGCGCGAGGATGTGGTGAAGGTATCGGAAAATATTACGCTGGATACGGTCTACACCTTGATGGGAAAGGAGGAGAAGTAATGCGTTTCTACACAAAGAAAAATGAAAAGCTTGGTGAAATGTACGAAAAGGGAAAGCACCCTTCGGGACTTGAGGTGGTGATCATTCCCAAAGCACACAAAAAAGCGTTTGCGCTGTTTGGAACCCGTTACGGATCGGTAGACCGTGTTTTCAAAACAGGCGCCGACCGGGATTTTGTTACGGTACCCGACGGTATTGCTCATTTTTTGGAGCATAAGCTTTTTGAAAATGAAGACGGAAGCGATACTTTTTCTCATTTTGCCGCCCTTGGTGCAAGCTGCAATGCTTTTACCTCCACGGAAATGACCGCATACCTTTTTTCCGCGACGGATCACTATTATGAGAACCTGAAGGTCTTGCTGAAATTTGTGACAGCGCCTTATTTTACCCCCGAAACGGTGGAAAAGGAAATGGGCATTATCGGTCAGGAGATCCGTATGTGCGGTGATGAGCCCTTCCATCAGCTCTATTACGGACTTTTGGATGCGCTTTTTGTCAACCACAATGTGAAGGTGGACATTGCGGGAACGGAAGAGACCATTTCCCACATTACAAGTGATATTCTCTATCGCTGCTATCACACCTTCTACAACCTGAATAATATGCTTCTGGTTCTTTGCGGACCTTGGGATAAAAAGAAAGTGAAAAATGTGTTGGATGAGATCCTTGTAAAAAGCGAGAATGTGCACATTGAAAGAAAATATCCTACAGAACCCAAGAGAATCAATAAGAAAAAGGTGGTAAAGGAATTTCCCGTGGGGACGCCCCTTTTTGCTGTGGGAATGAAGGAAGACGATCTGAAAAAGAGGGCCCGTCCCGAAGAGATCTTGAAAAAGCAAGCGGAGCATGAGATCCTTTCCGATATGCTTTTCGGCAAATCGGGCGCGCTTTATAACGATCTTTATGAAAAGGGGCTGATCGGCGACCGTTTTTCCATTGAATACAATCTTTCCAAAAGCTACGGATATTTGCTTGTATTCGGCGAAAGCCGCCGTCCCGAGCAGGTTTATAATCGCATCAGAGAAACGGTCAAAAATGCGGCTTTGCTGGTTAAGAAAGAAGATTTTGAGCGTAGCCGCAAGGCGGTGTATTCCCGCGCGGTACAAGATTGGAATTCTACAACGGAAATTGCTGAAAACTTTATGGATTTTGCTTTTTCCGGAACGGATATGCTGGATTATCCCGGCATTATTTCCGCGGTCAGCTTTGAAGACATTCAAAGAAGAATCTCGCTTTCCTATAAGCCGAGTCGCCTTGTAATGTCTGTTGTAAAACCTGCAAAGGAGAAAAAAGTATGATGTTCGCTATGTCCAATACCATTGTATCCTTCCCCGAACTCGGCTGGGGTCCTTGGACCTTGAATCGCTTTTTGGTGGAGGATCTGTTCGGAAAGATTTCCGTTGCCTGGTACGGCGTTATCATTTGTCTGGCGATGGTAATTGCCTGTGCGGTTATTTTATTCAATGCTGTCAAAAGAGAAGGGTATGATCTGGATTCCTTTTTGGATTACTTTATTATTACCATTCCGCTGGGTGTGATCGGTGCACGGGCAATGTATGTTTTGGCACGCCTTGAGGAATACGATACCTTCTCCGAGATGATCTCCGTTTGGAACGGCGGTCTTGCCATTTACGGCGGTGTGATCGTAGGTGCTTTGACCATTTTTGTGATCGCCAAGATCAAAAAGCATAAGGTACTCAAGGTGTACGACGCGGTCATCCCGGGACTGCTTATTGCGCAGTCCCTTGGCCGTTGGGGCAATTTCATTAACGGCGAGGCTTACGGCGATCCTAAAATTCCCTGTAATTTTCCTTGGGGAATGATGGTAAACGGAATCGGCCCCGTACATCCTACTTTTCTTTATGAATCCATTATCACTTTCACCGGATTTATTCTTGCGATGTTCGTGATCTATCGTCTGAAAAAGGCAGACGGTCAGGTGTTTTCTTTTTACCTTGTTTGGTATGGAATCGGGCGCGTTCTGGTAGAAGGTCTCCGTGGAGACTCTCTGATGATCGGCCCTCTTCGTCTTGCTCAGTGCATCGGTATCTTTTCCGCCCTTGCCGGCATTGCGCTGTTTCTCATCTTGATGCTTTACGGCAAAAAGGACAGTGCAGTAAAAGAAGGATCTACCGAAGAAGTGAGCGAAGCTCAGGCTGAAAAGGAAGAAGAGCCTTTTGAAGAGGCCGCACAAGAAAATGCGGAAGAAAAAACAGAACCTGCCGAAGCGTCTTCGGTTGAAGAGAAAAAAGAAAAGAAAAAGAGAAAAAGTCGCAAGAAAAAAGAGGCGTCTTCCGAAGAAGCGGAAGAGGAAAAAAAGGAAACTGCGACGGAGGAAGAGTAAATGGCAATTCTCATTGACGGCAAAAAAACTTCTGCAAATGTGCGTGAAGAGATCCGCAGGGAAACGGAAGCGCTTGTGAAAAAAAGCGGTATCCGCCCCGGTCTTGCTGTGATCCTGGTGGGGGATGACCCTGCCTCTGCCATTTATGTAAGAAACAAGAAAAAGGGCTGTGAAGAGGTAGGATTTCTTTCCAGAGAGTACCGTCTTCCGGCAGAAACCACGGAGGAAGAATTGCTTTCTCTGATCGATAATTTGAACGAAGACAACGAGATCCACGGCATTCTGGTGCAGCTTCCCGTACCCAAGCACATCAGCGATAAAAAGGTGATCGCAAGGATCGATCCTAAAAAAGATGTGGATGCCTTTTCCTTTGAAAATGTGGGCAGAATTATGACGGGGGATTTTGACTTTGTCCCCTGTACCCCTGCAGGGATCATGGAGCTATTGAAGGCTTACAACATCGATCCTGCCGGCAAAAGAGCTGTGGTAATCGGCAGAAGCAATATTGTGGGAAAGCCTATGGCAATGCTGCTGTTACATAAAAATGCTACGGTGACCGTTTGCCATTCCCGCACAGAGAATCTTGCTTCGATTTGCCGCGAGGCGGATATTTTGGTTGCTGCTGTTGGAAAAGCCCGTTTCGTTACTGCCGATATGGTGAAAGAAGGCGCTGTTGTGATCGATGTAGGTATGAATCGGGATGAAAGCGGTCTTTGCGGAGATGTGGATTTTGAAAATGTAGAAAAGAAAGCGTCTTACATTACCCCGGTTCCCGGCGGTGTGGGACCTATGAC
>JAZUOK010000218.1:0-2478 GCA_045604665.1 Eubacteriales bacterium
TGCCTTGTCTTCCTAAGACCGCTTGGCCTCCGACTTGTCGCAAAACATTAGAGGGACGAACCGCGCCCGATGAAGCAAGCTCATACCCCTCAAAACAAATATGCTCTTCTCTCATAAATACTCCAAAAAAAGTTGAAATTATTCCGTATATATGGTACAATATATAATAGGTTTATATTATAATACAGATCGCCTTATCTGTCAAAGGAATTTTCAATGAAAAGAGAAGATTTTGCCCATCTGCATTTGCACACAGAATATTCCCTTTTGGACGGTGCTTGCCGCATCGACCGTCTTTTCGCGCGTGTAAAAGAGCTTGGTCAAACAAGTGTTGCCATTACTGACCACGGCGTGATCTACGGTGTGATCGCTTTTTACAAAGCGGCAAAAAAAGCAGGCATTCATCCTGTTATCGGTTGCGAAGTTTATGTTGCTCCAAGAAGAATGCAAGACAAGGACCCTTCTCTTGACCGCGATTATCATCACTTGGTCCTTTTGTGCGAGAATATGACAGGCTATCACAACCTTATTAAGCTTGTGACCGCCGCCTACACAGAAGGCTTTTATCAAAAACCGAGAGTGGATACGGAAGCGCTCAAAAAACACAGCGAAGGCTTAATCGCACTTTCCGCTTGTCTTGCCGGTAAAATCCCTCAGCAAATTCTAAAGGGGGATCTTGACGGTGCGGAAAGATCCGCACTTGAGTTAAGAGATATTTTCGGAAAAGACTCCTTTTTCCTTGAAATGCAGGACCACAGGATCCCCGAGCAAATTCGTGTAAATGCAGCCCTTTCTTCCCTTTCCAAAAAACTTGATATTCCTCTGGTTGCAACCAACGATGTACACTATTTAAACCGTGAAGATTCAGAGAGTCACGATGTTCTGCTTTGTATTCAGACGGGCAAGGTTCTTCAAGACGAAGGCAGGATGAAATTTGATACAGATGAGTTTTACCTAAAGTCCACCGAAGAAATGGCTTCTCTTTTCCCCAAGCACCCCGAAGCCATTACCAACACGGCTGAAATTGCCAAGCGGTGTCAGGTTGAATTTGACTTTTCCCAAGCTCATCTTCCCACCTTCAAAAACGACCTTGGACTCTCATCCTATGAATACCTGAAAAAGCTCTCCTTTGAAGGACTTGAGCGCCGTCTTTCGGAAAACAGGATCTATGACAGAGCGCCCTACGACGAGAGACTGAGCTACGAGCTTGAAACCATCGAAAAAATGGGCTTTTCCGATTATTTTCTCATTGTTTCGGACTTTGTTGGCTTTGCCAAGAAAAACGATATTTATGTGGGACCCGGCCGTGGCAGCGGTGCAGGCAGTCTAGCTGCGTGGTGCCTTGATATCACAGAGCTTGACCCTATCAAGGGAAATCTTATCTTCGAGAGATTTTTAAACCCTGAACGCGTTTCCATGCCCGACTTTGATATTGACTTCTGCAAAGAAAGACGGCACGAGGTCATAGAATATGTTACCGAAAAATACGGTGAAGATCATGTAGCACAGATCGTCACTTTCAGCACAATGGCGGCAAGAGCAGCTGTCAGAGATGTGGGAAGAGTGATGGGAATGCCCTATCAAGATGTGGATAAGATCGCAAAGCGTATTCCCCATTTTTTAAATATTACTCTTGAGCGCGCTTTGGAGGATGACAAGGAGCTTCAGAATCTTTGTGCCTCGGGCGACGCCAAAAAGCTGATGAATATTGCAAAGATGCTGGAAGGAATGCCCAGAAATGCTTCCATTCATGCAGCCGGTGTTGTTTTGACGGAAGGACCTGTTTCGGAATATGTTCCTTTGGCAGTCAACAGCGGCACAAAGGTCATTCAGTTCACTATGAACGAGATCGCTGACCTCGGCCTTTTAAAGATCGACTTTCTCGGACTGCGTTTTCTCACTGTGATCCGTGATGCAGTTGCGGAGATCCGCAAAACAAATGCCGATTTTGATATTCATAAGATCCCCCTTGATGACAAGGATACCTTTGATATGATCTCCCGCGGAGAAACCGCAGGTATGTTCCAGATTGAATCCTCCGGTATGAAGGCTTTGATGCTGCAAATGAAGCCGGGAAGCATTGACGATATTACCGCAGCGATCGCTCTTTACCGCCCGGGCCCCAAGGACTCGATCCCCCGTTTTCTCGAAAACAGAAAGAACGGTGTATACAAAGGAGAGATTCCCGAACTGGATGACATTCTCGGCCCCACCCACGGATGCATTGTTTACCAGGAACAGGTTATGGAAATTTTCCGCCGTCTCGCTGGTTATTCTCTCGGTCGTGCAGATATTGTACGCCGTGCAATGAGCAAAAAGAAAAAAGACATCATGGAAAAGGAGCGCTCCGTATTCCTTTACGGAGAAGGCGGTTCTCCGGAAGGTGCCATCGCTCGGGGCATTGAAAAAGGAAAAGCAGAAAAAATCTTTTCCGATATGGAAAAATTTGCGGAGTATGCTTTTAACAAATCCCATGCC
>JAZUOK010000219.1:0-8204 GCA_045604665.1 Eubacteriales bacterium
ATGCAACAGATCAAAGAATCGTTATCGGTGATTTTTATTTCACCCTTTAAAGATGAGCTATCGGGGCTTATGTGGTGTGTGTTCCTGGCGATGGTACTGGTACTCATATCCACCCTTCGCCAAAGGGCGACCCTTGGAAAAGTACTGAATATTTTAATGGAAAAAGGCGCATTTACTGCGGAGAGTGCCCTCGCGGAAAAGGAGTTCGGGAAGATCCCCACCTCTGCGCTGAAGGGCAAATACCGTCTGATTGAGAAAACGGGCACGGGAAAAGATGCAAAATACTTCCTCCCCGAAACAAATCACGAGAAGGCCCGCTTTGTTCTGAAAGCCGGCTCTACCCCCTTGTGGCTTGCGCTTTTAGAGCTTTGTGCGCTGTATTTTCTCCTTGTAATTATCTACTATGTACTCCCTCTGATCCTCGACGGCTTTCAAAACTTGTAAAATCGGCTGCGGCTTCGTTCCACTACGGAGAAACACTCAGTCATTTACGAGGGTAAACTCCTTCGTGTTTCCCTTGTGCGCCTTGCCTCGCTCGATTTTACTGCGTTTTGTTGGTAATGTTTTTGTAAAATTCGCTGCGACTTCGTTGTGCTTCGGAGAAACGCTCAGTCATTTACGATGGTAAACTCCTTCGTGTTTCCCTTGCACGCCTCGTCTCGCTGAATTTTACTGCGTTTTGCATATAAAATCGGCTGGTTCTTTCTTTGAAAAGAAAGAACCAAAGAAACTTATGACCTTAAAAAATAAGTTATTATACAAATTCTTATTCTTTTGAAGATGAAAGTTTTCTTTGCCTTGTACCTTTTTCGAGAAGAAGGAACCAAAAAAGCTGATGGCTTTTTAAAAATTTAGTTATTATACAAATTCTTATTCTTTTGAAGATGAAAGTTTTCTTTGCCTACTTTCTTTTTCAAAAGAAAGTAGGAAGGAGTTTTTATGACGAAAGAAAAAAATCGCGCGGTGCTTCCCGTTATTATCGGGGTATCGGTAGTCCTTGCCGTTCTGATCGTGTTCCTCATCGGACTGATCTTCGGCTTCCGCTACGCATCTCTTGACAACGGGGTAAAATTCCTCGGCAGATTCAAGGGTGGCGAGCCCATTAAGGGTACTGCCTATTATGAAACGGGCACTGCAAAGTTTAACAAAGAGAAAAAAACCTTAAAATACGAAAACGGTGATGTTTACACCGGCGATGTAAAGGATCTTTTCCCCGACGGCCAGGGCAAAATGCAGTACGCCTCGGGTGATGTATACGAAGGCGGCTTTTCCGACGGGATCCGCGAAGGGCAGGGCACGGTTCTTTATGTATCGGGCGATACCTATTCCGGTGAGTGGCGCGACGGTAAACGCAGCGGCCACGGGGTATATACCTATTCCGACGGTTCCAGCTACACCGGCTACTTTTCCGAGAATATGAAAAACGGCACCGGCACCTACGCATACGCTACGGGCGACACCTACGAGGGAAGCTACACCGACGATAAGAAAAACGGCCAGGGCATCTATACCTGGGCAAACGGTGATGTATACAACGGCTCCTTTATCAACGATGTAAGAGAAGGGCAAGGCACCTATACCTGGGCAAACGGTGACAGCTATACCGGCTCCTTTAAAGACAATAAGCTCAACGGTGAAGGCACCTATACCTGGGCTCTGGCAGAAGGGGAGACCCAGCCGAGAGTATATACCGGATATTTTAAAGACGGTCTTATTACCATTACCCCCTAAGGAGGAAAATCAATGAAGTGTCCCGGTTGCGGATTTTGTGAAAGCAAGGTTCTGGACTCCCGTCCTGCCGAAGGCAGTATCCGCCGCAGAAGAGAGTGCTTGAACTGCCAGAGAAGGTTCACCACTTACGAAAGAATTGAAGATACCCCCGTTATGGTGGTAAAAAAAGACGGCTCCCGTGAAATGTTCGACCGTACCAAGGTCAGGGCAGGAATCGTCCGCGCCTGTCAGAAACGACCCGTTTCCTACGAAAAGATCGATGCCCTTGTAAGAGATGTGGAAAGCGCAGTGCAAGGCTGCGGTGAAAACGAAGTGCCCTCCAGCCGCATCGGTGAAATGATCATGGAAGGGCTGAAGGAGATCGACGAGGTAGCCTATGTGAGATTCGCCTCCGTCTATCGGCAGTTTAAGGATATCAATACATTTATGGACGAACTTGAAGTTTTGTTAAAAGAACAGAAAAAGAAAGTAGGAGGAAACTGAAAATGGGAAATATTTGGCATGATATGAGCCCCAAGCGCATTACCCCCACCGACTTTGTGGCGGTGATCGAGATTCCCAAAGGCTCCAAGAAAAAATACGAACTGGATAAGGAAACCGGATTTTTAAAGCTGGACCGCATCCTTTACACCTCTACCCACTATCCTGCAAACTACGGTTTTATTCCCCGCACTTACGGCGACGACCAGGACCCTCTTGATGTACTGCTTCTTTGCAGTGAGGAAATTGAGCCCATGACCCTGGTTCGCTGCTATCCCATCGGGGTCATTACCATGGTGGACAACGGCAGAAACGACGATAAGATCCTGGCGATCCCCTTTGAGGACCCCACCTATAACCACTACACCGATATTTCCCAGCTCCCCGATCACATTTCCGAAGAAATGAACCACTTCTTCCGTGTGTACAAGCAGCTGGAAGGTAAGGATACCGTAGTTAACGAAGTGGGCGACCGTGAAAAGGCAGTGGAGATCGTTCGTGCCGCCATTGATTCTTACATAGAGAATTTTTGTAAATAAATCGTAAACAGCCTTGACAGGCCCCGTTTTCGGGATTATAATGTTAAAACACCATAAAAAGAAGAAGAACGCTCCGTTCTCACCTGCCGGCCCAAGAGTCGGGCAGTGTTAATAAGAAACCTGATATAACGGTATTATTATGCGGAGAGTTTTTCTCCGCATTTTATTTTGGAGGTGACAGAACATAGCCGCTAAGGAAATGACCATCAATGAAAAAATCAAAGCCGCCGAGGTACGAGTCATCGACTCCGACGGAAGCCAGCTGGGCGTAATGAAAACGGACAAAGCGCTTGAGATCGCTTACGACAAGGGCCTTGACCTTGTAGAAATGAACGCCAGCGGCCCTACTCCCGTTTGCAAGATCATGGACTACGGTAAATACCGTTTCGACAGAAGCAAGCGCGAGAAGGAATCCCGCAAGAAGCAAGTTACCGTTGAAACCAAGGAGATCAAATTCTCCTGCCGCATCGGACAGCACGACTTTGATACCAAAATTTCCCACGCGATCCGCTTCCTCTCCGCAGGGAACAAGGTGAAAATGACCATTATGTTCTCCGGCCGTGAGATGAACAATACCCAGAGAGGCGTCGACCTGATGGCTGACATTGCAAAAGCAGTGGAAGAACACGGTATTGTAGAAAAGAAGCCCCATCTGGAAGGTCGTTTTATGACCATGTTTGTTGTGCCCCCCAAAAAATAAATCAGTAAAGGAAGAAAGAAAAATGGCAAAAATCCGTACTCACAAGGCAAGCGCCAAGAGATTTTCCGTTACCAAGAACGGCAAAGTGAAAATGACCCAGCAGGGTAGAAGACATCAGGTTCACCTGAAGACCACCAAGCGCAAGAGAGCACTGCGTAAGGCTGCTTACATTTCCGATTGTAACGCAAAGAACATCAAGAAGCTCATCCCCTACGCATAAATAGGGAATTAAGTGAAAGAAAGGATAAGCGTTTTTTAGACGCAGTGTGTTAAAATGGCAAGAATTAAATTTGCAAAAGTTACCCGTGCAAGAAGAAAGAAAGTATTGAAGGCTGCCCGCGGCTACTGGGGTGCAAAGAGCAAGCATTTTAAGATGGCAAAACAGGCCGTCATGAAGAGCGGCAACTATGCATTCGTAGGCAGAAAGCAGAAGAAGAGAGATTTCCGCAAGCTGTGGATCACCAGAATCTCCGCTGCAGCAAAGGCAAACGGTATGAACTACTCTACCTTTATGTGCGGTCTGAAGAAGGCAGGCATCGAACTGAACCGTAAAATGCTCGCTGAACTTGCAGTAAACGACAAAGAAGCATTTGCAGCAATCGTAGAAAAGGCAAAGGCTGCAAAATAAGAAGACTGATCAAAGGTCAAATGCAAAGAAAGAGGGGCGAGAGCTCCTTTTTCTTATATCAACTTAAGTTCGGATAGATTACAATGACAGAAAAAGAAAAAATTCTAAAATTTCTCGAGGATCACAACATTCCGTACACGGCTTTTTCCCATCCCGTTACGGACGATCTGCCTACGAAACTGGAAAACGATGCCAAGGCCGGGGTTTTCGGAGCTACCCACTGTAAGAATCTGGTATTGGCCAACCGCCAGAAGACAAAGTTTTATCTTCTGACCATGCCCTTCGGAAAAAGGTTTCGCACGGGACCCGTTTCCAGACAGATGGCGTCCGGCCGTCTTTCCTTTGCGGAAAACGCGGTTTTGGAGGGGATCCTGAAAACCCATTCGGGTATGGTAAGTCCCTTGGAATTGATCTTCGATGAAAATAAGGAAATTGCATTTTCTATGGATCGGGAGCTGAAAGAAGCGGAGAAGATCTGCTTTCACCCATCCGACGATACCTGCACGGTGGTACTGGAAAACAGTGCGTTTTTTGAAAAGTTTCTGCCGGCCGCCGGGATCGATGTGAATTTTGTCAATGTAGAACTTGTGGAAGAGGAGAAATAAATGAAAGAATCCGTTCGTAAATTTTTCCATGATGTGGTATATACCACGGGAGTGAGTTATTTACTCATCAGCTTTGGTGTGCTTGTGATGCTGACCCTTTTTACCGATCCCGACGGCGGCGGCTTCCGCAGCGGATTTCAGGCGTTCAGCTATCTTTTGGGAAAGCTTTTCTGTGTTTTCCTGTTCTCTTTGGGGCTCGGCTTTATCAACCGCATTTTTATGCTGAAAAAGCACAGAGCACTCCTTAGACTCATCCATTTCTTTACCGCCCTTTTGTGGTATGCCGTTACCATGGTGGTACTGTACCTGGGCTTTTTCGATATGGCAGACGGCCTTTCCGCCCGAGGCGCGGTAGGCAATATTTTGCTGTATCTTATTATTTACCCCGTTGCAGTAGGTATTTCCGCACTGATCCGCGCGATCACAGTGCCGAAGGAAGAGAAGGAGTACAAGAGCATACTGGATTAAAACTTGTAAAATCGGCTGCGACATCGTCAAACATCAAAAAGCCCTTCGGTTATTTACGAAAGTAAACGCCCTTGGGCTTTTTTTGTTTTCCTTGTCTCGCTCGATTTTCCTGCGTTTTGCAAAAAAAGCACCCGAAAGGGTGCTTTTTTAGTGAAGAGTGACAAGTTTCGAGAAGAGAAAAGGAAGGCATCTGCAAATGCAGATGCCTTATTTATTGTTGATATTTTTTTTAGAGGGAAGCTTTTTTGGTTCTTTTTTCTCGAAAAAAGAACAAAGAAAGTAGGTTAGAAGGGGGAAGGCTCGGAAGGATTTGAAGTGGGAGAAGGCGGTGTTAAGCGAGCCTTTGCGTAAAGGAACAGATCGGCGACGGCCCAGAGCAAAAAGCCGCAGAAGACCAGCCACAGATCAAAGGAAACATCTCCCGAAAGGCTTTCGGTTTTGGTCAGAAGCTGAATCAGACCGGCACTGAGAGCAGGGACGGCACCAAGTGCCATAAGAATACCGCCTGCGTAGCGAAGGTCCTCCGTAATGGGTGCGGCAAAGGGCTCCACAGCTACCTTCAGTGTCTTAAAGATCTTGCAAAGGTAGTGGAACAGTGCAATACAGATGAGCATTTCCGTGAAAGCAGGGATCATTTCCAGTGCGAGAAATTTGCCCTGAACGATGGTGGAAGGGGTAATTTCAGAGATCTCAATACCGTTTTCCGTAAGCTTACTTCCTTCCGGCAGGGAATCGTAAACCACGCCCTCCGATTCTTTTATGATCTCACTCCAATTGTCACCAAACAGTGCCTTGAAGTTGAATTTCATATCTGTTTGCATGGAAACATCAATGGAAAAGAAGTCCTTCGGCATAAGAGAAAGGGTGAAAATGCCGATGAGCATCCCCACTGCACCGATAATGGCAAGCACGCGCAAAATTGCAAATAAAACATGTCCCCAAGAAGAGACACTGCGGAAAAAATTAAGTGACTTCATTGTATTTCCTCCTTTGATTCTATCTCTATTTTATCACATTCTCCTCTTCCGTCAAGAATTTTTTTGTCGACAGGAAAAAGTCCCGTTTATGGTACACACTTTTTTGTAAAATGTAAGCGGAAAGGGGAGAGAAAAATGGAAAACAGTCTGAATGTATTAAAAGAAGCGGTGAAAAAGGGGAGTATCTCCGCCGCAAGGACCCTGGCGGAAGGCTTCAAGTGGGGGTATTTCGGGGAAAGTGACCCGAAAAGAGCCGCCAAAATGTACCGCTTTTGTACCAGAAGCAAGGATAAAAAGGTAGTTTCCGATGCGTTTTACAACCTTGGCCTTTTGTATTACCACGGCTTTCTCCTGCAAGATGAGAAGGATCGGGAACGGGGCAGAAAACTGGCCTTTACCTGCTTTATGAAAAGTGCCATGCAGTCCCGGCACCCGGGTGCTGTGCGGCTTTTGGGTGATATGTACCGCTACGGTCAGTATGTGGACCAAAACGATGAGATCGCCCTGAATTTATACCTTATGGCAAATCAGAGAGTGTAATCTCGCCGAGAAAAAGAGGAAGACTCGCCTTCGGGTGGTAAATATAGTCTTCCTTTTCTATTTGAGGAAGATACCGAAAAAGAAGCTTTGGGTCAAGGATCATGGCTTCCTTTTGTTTTTTCTGTAAGGTTTTGATGGCGCATTCCAAACGGGATGCACTTCCTCTGTCTGCGCTTGACCACAAGGCCTCAAGAGATACGATCCTGTGGCTTTTGGTGTATTTGGCGCTCTTTTTTACTCTGCCGGCGTGCTCCTTCATACGGTGGGAGATGCTTTTTGCAATGCCTGTATAGAGGGTGCCGTCCGCGCAGCGGATGATATAAGTGTAGTAGTACATGAAGAAAACCTTTCTCCTACTTTCTTTTGGAAAAAGAAAGTAGGCAAAGAAAACTTCCCACTATAAAAGAATAAAAGGGAATATAGATCCAGAGTTATCTATCAATAGACGGAAGTTTCTTTGGTTCTTTCTTTTCAAAGAAAGAACAAGAACATCATATCACAAAAATTTGCTGGTTACAATAAAAAATACGCATCTGGTCTTTGACTTTTATCTGTTTTTGATATAAAATACAGACCAGATAAGGAGTGATTTTATGAAAAGAATTGTAACCGTTCAAGATATTTCAGCGATTGGGAAGTGTTCCCTGACCGTAGCATTGCCGATTATTTCCGCCTGCGGTGTAGAGTGCGGCGTGATGCCCACGGCAGTGCTTTCCAACCATACCCAATTTTCCGGCTTCACCTTCCACGACCTCACCGACGAGATCGCACCCATCTGTGACCAGTGGCAGAAGGAGGGCATCGGGTTCGATGCCATTTATACGGGGTATCTGGGATCTTTTCGTCAGATCGAATTGGTAGAGGATATGATCGCCCGTTTCCAAACAAAAGAGACCTATGTGATCGTAGACCCTGCCATGGCAGATAACGGTAAGCTCTACTTTGGCTTTACCCCCGAATTTGCAAAAAGAATGGGTGAGCTTTGCGGTAAGGCGGATCTGATCCTGCCCAACCTCACCGAAGCCGCCTTTATGCTGGGCGAAGATTATATGGAAACCTATACCAAGGAAGAGATCCACGCTCTGCTGATAAGACTTGCTTCTCTCGGTGCAAAAAAAGTAGCTCTCACGGGCATTTCCTACAAGGAAACTGAGATCGGAGTAGAATTATACGACAGTGAAACGGGCGAATTTTTCTCCTATTTCGGTGAGAAACTCCCTGCTATGTTCCACGGCACGGGTGATATTTTCTCCTCCGCCGTTGTGGGCGCGTTTTGCAGCGGCAAGTGTTTGGAAGATGCATTGAAAATTGCAGTAGACTACACTGCAGAGTGCATCCGTCTGACCTTAAAGGACCCCAACCACCGCACTTACGGCGTAAACTTTGAAGAGGCTGTGCCCTTCCTTGTGAACTTACTTTCTTTCGAGAAAGAAAGTAAGCAAAGAAAGCTTTCGACTAACAAAAGATAATAAGGAACCTAAATCCAGAGTTATCTACCAATAGTCATAAGCTTTTTGGGTACCTTTTTCTCGAAAA
>JAZUOK010000220.1:0-6017 GCA_045604665.1 Eubacteriales bacterium
CGGATGGTATGCCACCAGTGTAGCACATCTCCTTCTTTAAATTGATGGGCAGCACAGCGCAAAATATGCGCTTTTGTGATTTTTGGCTCATCATTTAAAAATACGAGACAGTCCTGCAATTGGTCTCGGTAGCCGTAAGCACCGCTGGATTGGTATAGGCCTGTTCTTGCAAAAAATCTTGAAATTATTGCTTGATAACGGGACCAAAATTCCATATCGGAATAGCGATCGTCCAAAAGATTTGACTGTCTTTCCTTTACGGATTCCAATATGGATTCAAAATCAAGATTTTTCGTTTTCCTTTGAATATAACAAAGATATTTTTCGGTAGAAAAACCGCCTAAAAGCATTACATTCTCTTCATTTGCATTCATAGAAAAGCAAATTCGATCGTCGTTAATAAAAATATTTGTAATCTTTTCTTCACTAAAAAAGAATGCATTGTCACAGTATTCCGTATACACCGCAGGTTTGATCGTAACGATATTTTCTTTTCTTGACACAAGAACATTGCGATCCGGCTTCTGACCAAGGGCAGGCACAAAAGAAAAAATAATTTCAGAATCATATTTAAGATTGTTTGAAAGCAAAACAAAAACAATTTTTGATGAAATTTCGTCAGAAGCAGTGGCGATCACAGAATATATATTTCCCTCGATCGTTCCGCTGTAAATTACATATCCGTTTTGATAAGTTACAATTTCAGCAATTTGCAGTAAATCTAATATTTTTGACTTTCTTTTCAAATAGATTTTTTCTCCCGTTTTTATATCCGGGATATTTTCCCACTTGGAAAGACGCCCGAGACCGGCGTTTCTGTACCAAGTAAATCCAAGGGAATTTTGATCGCACACAAATCCGATCCGCTTACCTGAAACCACATGTGAAAAAGGAACTTTCGGATAAAACTTTCTTTTATCAAGTTCAAAGCCTTGCTTTAAAAATACACCGATTTTCTCCGGATCTTCACTGTTTTCATAATGAAAATGTTCTGCTTTCAATTCATTTTCAGGTAATTTACTGTTTAAAATAAAATTTTCATCAAAAGAAATAAATTTTGTTGCGATCCTTGAAAAGTTTTTCACTGTTTTTTCATCGCTGGCGGAAATCACATGAATACCCGGGTGCTGACCGATGATAAAATCGCATTTATAAAAGGAAATCAATGATGCAAGATCGTCCCTGATCTGATCGAAATAGCCACCTTCCGTCGGGTGCAAGATCACAAGATCAAAAAGCTTAATTCCGGAAAGATACATTTTTTTGTATGCTCTCAGATACTGCGAAATAATTTCAATTGTTTTTTCATTTGAATCCGGAACAAACAGAGCAAAGATCGGTACATCTCCCGAAACGCCGTGAGCCCATAATTCGTTTTTTAAAATTGTTTCATCATCTGATAAGAAGAAACTTCTTTTTGTTTTCAAAAACAGTAAAAGTTCATTTTCTTTTTCTCTTACTTTTTCATCAACTTGACAATTGGATCCGAGACGGTAATTCTTTTGTGATTGCGCTAAAATAAACTCCGGTTTTAACTGATACAAACCGTCCAAACATTGAAAATTTTCAGTTGGTTCAACACCGCTAAGCGTAAAAATAACCGGCAAAATCAAGTGGTCGGCTTCGGAAAAATCAAAGGTTAAGCACACCTTCGGCGTCATGAGCATTTTCATGGAAAATTTTTCTTCCGATGGCATTGAGGAAAACGAAACGGAAAATTCTCTTGTTGACTGAATATATAAATTGCGATGAGAAGCTGCATCGATTCCCCTTCTTCGGATCAAAAGAAGCTTTTCTCTTTTTTCACCCTCTAAAGAAAGGTTTTGAAAAGCAGGGTGTGCCTGATACTCAGTGTAATTTTGTAAAATCGAATCAAATTCGATCTCAATTCTGCATTTTTCAGTAATGCCGTTCACTTCTGTTCTGATCAAAAAAGCATTTTTACCGCAAATTAAACTGAATTTTATCGAAACAGATATTTTGTCTTTGGTGTAAAAATACTCAACGCTTTCGCCGGAAAACTTTATTGTTTTAAATTCAAGATCGCATTTATCAAAGCTGATTATTTTACTCTCTGAAATGAGTTTTATAAAGATTCCGCCTTTTTCCGGATCAAACAGATCTTTTTTATCAAAAAGAAAACGATTTTCACCGTTGTCGAAAAAGAGAAGCGTTAGTTTTCCATCGGTTAAAGCATTCCCTTGTTCAGGAATTTCTTTTAAAAAGTGACTCTTCTTTTGATCATTCTGAATCAATTTAACAGAACGCTCTTTATGGGTTTTTCTACGATATATCCTTCCTTCAATCGGAAAGCGCTCTGCAAGCAGCTCCGTTTTTGCGGAAAAATTGGAGAAATCCAAAAACCGTTCAACAACCACATTGTCTTTTAAAGCGTTGCAAATAGCAATGAGGCTCATTCCTTTGTGATGGGCCATATAAGACTTTACAATACTGAAGTCATCTATAAAGTTTGAATGGAAATCCAGTGCTTCATAAAATCCAAATGGGCCCACACAACCGATTTTTTTCAATCTTTCTAAATTTTTCAAAACAGAAAAAACACCTTTTTGCAGCATCAAAAAAGAAGAATACGGAGAAATAACCTTTGGATAATACTCTTTTTGCTGAACGGAGAGATAGGGTGTTCCAAACGCATAGTATTGGAGATTGCCACTGTCATCCGTCATTTGATACCCACTTTCACTGATCCCGAAAACCTCTCCGTATTTTGTCATAGAACTGTATTTTTTCTGACAGTAAAAGGAGTAATCCAGGCTTTCATCTTCCATGGAATTATCGATAACCGGCAAAAAAAGCAGCGGCATAAAATACTCAAATGAGGTTCCTGTCCAAGAACCGATCCCTACTCTGCCCGAGAAGGTCAAAAGAGGACGCTTCAACGCTTTCCAATGGGAAGCCGGGATCTGTCCGCTTGCAAATGCAAGGAAGCTGGTAATGCGTGCTTCGCTCATATAAAGATCATAAAGAGAAGTTTCTTTCGATTTTTCATCGGGAAAAATACCGACACGAAATAAGTTGTTTTTAAAATCAAACAAAGGAGCAAAGTTTGCTTTCGAAATCTCTTCTTTAAGGGAAAGCATGCACTCTTTTGCAATGGCTGAATTTTGCAGTTTTTTCAGCGTTTGAAGCGTTACGATCAAAGATGCTATATAGTTTCCGCTGTCAACTGTGGAAATAAACCGCTGGCCGATCACCCCCAGCGTTGTAAGATCATACCAATTATAAAGATGCCCTTGAAAATGTTCCAGTTTTTCAATCGTTGAAAGCCCTTTAGAGAGTCTATCAAGAAGAACTTCCTCGGAAATGATTTTCAGTTCATATGCACAGCAAAGAGACACAAAATAAAGACCGATATTGGTGGGGGAAGTTTTGTTTGCAATTTTTTCGATTGGTTCAAATTGAATGTTATCAGGCGGCAAAAATGACGACTTTTCATTTACCGTATTTTGAAAAAATAGAAATTCTTTTTTTGCAAAATTTAAGAGCTTCTTTTTTTGTTTTTCCGATAAAACATCCCTTTCAACATATGGCTTTGATAAAATTATCATTAAAATCGGATAAAACAAAGTAAAAACAAAAATTAACAGTGTTAAAACCGACTTTGAAAAAAAGAGAAAAAGAATAGAAAGCGCGATCGAAGGCAGATAGAAGATGATATCGTCCTTCCCTTTTGAAAAAGGTGAATATACTTGCCATTCAAGCATTTTTTTGCCGGATACTTTCATTCGGAAAATACTTCTTATAATTGCATCGGAAAAATAATACGCGTCATGAACGATTCCCGAAAGCGAAATAATACTCTGATAAAAAGCATTTAAAGTAAGATTTCGTATCTTTGTTCTGAATCTGCGAAGGAAAATGTTGATTTCGCCGGTCAACAAAATCGAAATAAAAGTACAAATAAAACCGCTAAAATGATATAAAAGGATCAGAAAAGCACATCTTCCTGCTAATTTTCTGCTAAAAAGGCATGAAAACAGTAATATGAAAATTTCAAAGATCGGGAGTAAATACCTTAAAATATTTTCTGCAGCAAAAAATATTCGTATTTTAGAGAGCCCCTTCCAAAAAGGGATGTTCTGAATGTCACCTCTAATCCAGCGATGCTGCCTTTTATAGTGGCTCAGCGCATTTTGCGGATCGGAATCATTAAAAAATTCCTCGCTTGCGATGGCACTTCTTAACAGCGCACCCTCCGGCATATCGTGACTTAAAATCTTCCCTTCGGGAAAAAGGCCGTTTAAAACCTCATAATAAGCATCAACACTGATGATTCCTTTCCCACAAAAAATTCCTTCACCGAACACAGTTTGCATTGTATCGTAAGAAGCACCGGCGTACGGAACCTCTCCCCCGCCGTTACTGAAAATTTTGGCGTAGGGAGTTTTGATCTTTGTCAAAAGCGATGTTCTGACTTTTGGCTGAATAATTCCGTGTCCTTCCACAACACATTTTTTACCGTTTTTTCTTCCGATTATCGGTTTATTAAGGGGATGAAGCATCTTTCCGATCAGACGCTTTGCCTGTCCGATCCCAATTTCTGTATCGCCATCCAAAGTAATAAAATATTTGCATCCGATTACATCTTTTGTTCCGAAGAATAAAAGAGAATCCGGCTTTTCTTCGCCTTTCAAAAGAGAAACAAACTGTTCTAATGCACCTCTTTTTCTCTCCCATCCCACATAAGAACGCTCGGTTTCGTGATAAACTCTTTTTCTGATAATTGCAAAATAATTTTCTCCCTCATGATTCAATTGTCCAATCTTTTCTTCTAAATATTGAATTAAAAATTCATCTTTGGGGTCATTTTTATTTTTACTTTGAGAAAGATCGCAAATTAAACCAAAATAAAGAAAATCGCCTTTGGTTTTATTATTAATGCATTGCTTTTTTATTTTCTTACAAAGATCATCAATGTTTTCTTGATCAAAAATTAGTGATGTGATAACAACACAGCTCTTATTTTCTTCCGAAACAACATCACATTTTATTCCCGGTAAAATTTTAGAAGACAGCGTTCTTGAAAAAACAAAATCGATGATTGCTTTTGCAAAAAAATACACGATCGGAACAAATAATAAAACGAAAAAGATTTTTTTAACCAGGAGAAATATGAAAAATGAAAACAGGAAAACCAAAGAAAAAAGCGAAACGAAAAATAAACCGGCGTGGTCTTTTTCTTTCATAAAAAACCCGATATGCCTATTTTCTTTTTCTGCTTCTTCCAGCTTTTCTTGGCAAATTTTTATTGCCGACTTCTTTTTTTGTTTTCCCTCCTTTTCTATACTACTTCGATACATCTCCTGGCTTTCTTTTGTCATTTGAGTATAAATTCCTGACGGATCTTTTCTCAATATTTTTTCTATGGGCGAAAAAAGTCTCTCGATCAGACCGAAATCCATCTTTGAAATGTTATGAGCCATTTGAATATAACGCGGAAGAGTGTCTATATCGTTTTTACAGCATTTTGAAATTTTTAACACGATGCAAGCGATCAAAAGGTCCTTTAAGCATTTCATTTCTTTTTCAGTCAGAGGAAAAACCTGATTGACCTTGTCAATCAGATCTCGCAGTTCTTCATTACTGAAAATAAAATTATCTTCGCAGATCGCTTCGTAAAAAATTTCAAAAAGCACGGTGCGATATTTTACTTTACAGCGAAAATTTTCATTGAAAAGCTGCTTAATAAAGCTAAAGTTATCCAAAAGCCATACTTCACCTGCTTTTTTTCCTTGAAATTTCGGTAATGAAACTGAAATTTCAAGAATTTTCTTTTTTGTAAAGCTTTTCAAATTTGAAATCGAAGAAGACATCTCCAAATTTTTATTTTTTTGAAGAATATGATCGATCAGTTCAAAATTCATATTTCACCCGCCGTTTTTTTCTTTATTATGAAAAAAAGAACCATATTATATGCAAAGCGGATGATAAATGAGAAAAAGCTCTTGCATTTTTTGTATTTTTAATGTAAAATTAATTGGTTATTGTAAAGAAAA
>JAZUOK010000221.1:0-5254 GCA_045604665.1 Eubacteriales bacterium
CTATGCCCTGTCTCGCTTCGATTCGGGTGAAGTGGGACTTCTTTGGGATGAAGAAAAAAAGGAAAGCGCGTATTTTGCTGCAAATTTTGCCGCAGGTGTCCTTTCGGGTGGAAAAAATGTGAGGCTTTTTTCTTCGGGAACGGAAGAAATGGCGTCTTTTTCAGCGGCATATTTCGGCATTAAAACGGTGTTCGTCTCCGAAAAAGAGGGAAGAGGTCTCTTTTTTGTCTACGGACCCCAGGGAATGCCTCTTTACAGAAAAGAGGTGTTGAAGATCTCCCGCTTCTTTGAGGAAGAAAGAAAAGAGATCGGCAAAGGAAGCATTGCTTTTTTCGGGGATCTGAAAAAGCTTTACTGTAAGAGCCTAACCGATCAAATGGGGCAGGGAGAAAAAATGAGAGTGGGATTTTCCGGCCCATTTTCCCATCAATTGCGCGAGGCTGCCATAAATGCGGATTTTCATGCATATGATGGAAAAAGAGAAAAGGGAATTTGTATCGAAGCCTTTCACAAGGAGATGAAGATCTTCCTTGACGGAAAAAGGCTAAGTGACACGGAAAAAGCAAGACTTTTTGTGTTGGAACAGGAGATCGAGAGGGGAAGACGGTATTTTGTTTTGCCCCGTACTGCACCGCGGTATTTTGCGGAGCACATTGTGATGCGCGGAGGAAAAGCCGAGTATTTTTCTCTGAATCACACAGACAAAGAAGAGGACAGGCAAAGAGAATTTGCAAAAAGGGACAGATGGCTTTATGACATCCCCCATCTTGCGTCAAAAAGTCTTTTTTATCTGGCACAAAAGGATGCCAAAACCATAAAAGAAGAATTTAAAAAGCTTCCCGAAATTTATATTTCCACTCTGGTTTATGAACCTTCGCCGGAAAACAAAGCAAGGCTTCTTACCTTTGCACAGGGCCTTGGTCGGGAAGAAGAAAAGGTCCGATTCCAATCGGGCTTTTACGGAATGAAAATTATATCCGAGGCTGCCAGCTTTGAAGCGGCTTTGGACAATGCATTTGAATATAGAGGAAAATTAAATGAAATCGAAGAAAAACTCAGGGGAAACTAAAGCTTTCCCCGTACATAAGAATCTGAAAAAAGAAAAAAGCAATTCAAACGAAAAAAATCAAAAAAAGAAGAAACCTGCCGTGCGCCCTTTTGGCAAGGAGAATAAAAAGCCGAAAAAGGAGAAGCTCACGGTAGAGCAGGAGATCCTTCGCATGAGAGAAGAAAGAAAGAAGAAAGAAGCTTCCTTGTCTCCCAAAAAGGAAAACGACCGCAAAACTCCGAAAAGTGTGAAAAGAGGGGCGCTTCCTGCCTTTTCGACCCCAAAGGAGGATGCAGGTAAAAAGAGACCTCAGAAGAAGGCGGAGAAGAAGGAAGTGACACCCGTTCGCATTATCCCCTTGGGAGGCCTTGGTGAGATCGGAAAGAATATGACCGTGGTGGAGACTGATCAGGATATGATCGTTATTGACTGCGGTATGGGCTTTCCCGATGACGGTATGCCCGGTGTGGACCTTGTCATTCCCGACACCGAGTATTTGGAGAAGAATATTCACAAGATCCGCGGTATTTTCCTTACTCACGGACATGAGGACCATATCGGTGCCATTCCTTATGTGCTCAGAAAAGTAAATGTCCCCCTTTACGGAACGAAGCTTACCTTGGGAATCGTGGAAAACAAGCTTGTGGAATTTGGGCTGGATAAAAATGCCCAAATGCACTATGTCCGCCCCGGTCAGACCATTCGCGCAGGCGTGTTCGGCGTAGAGTTTATCTCGGTAAACCATTCTATTGCGGATGCAGTTGCCTTTGCCGTTCACTCTCCCGTGGGGAACCTTGTGTTCACGGGTGACTTTAAAATCGATTCCACTCCCATTGCAGGGGAAATGACCGACCTGACCCGATTCGGTGAGCTTGGCAGAGAGGGCGTTACAGCACTTTTCTGTGATTCTACCAACTGCGAAAGACCCGGCTTTACGCCCAGCGAAAGAACGGTGGGAACCAGCCTTGAGCACATTTTCCACGACAATACCAAGAGGGTGATCGTAGCAACCTTTTCTTCCAATATCCACCGCGTACAGCAGATCATTGACGCCAGTGTAAAGCATCACAGAGCGGTCTGCATTTTGGGAAGAAGCATGATCAATATCGTTAACACCGCATCCAAGCTGGGTTATATGAAAATTCCCCAGGGAACCCTCATTGAGCCGGAGGAGCTGCGAAAATTTGCGCCCCGGAATGTAACGCTGATCACCACGGGAAGTCAGGGAGAAGCCATGAGCGCCCTTTCCCGTATGGCTTACGGCACCCACAGTCAAGTGAAGCTTTCCCCCGAGGATATGGTGGTCATTTCTGCTCATCCCATTCCCGGAAATGAGAAGACCATTACCGGTATCATCAATGAACTAATGAAGAAAAAGGTTTCCGTGGTATATGACCGCATTGCGGAAGTACATGTTTCCGGCCACGCCTGTCAGGAGGAGATCAAAATGATCTTTGCTTTGACAAAGCCTCGCTTCTTTATGCCTATGCACGGTGAATACAAGCACCTTGCAATGAACGCCGATCTTGCGCAGTATGCAGGCATCCCCAAGGAGAATATTTTCATTTCCGAGATCGGAAAAGTTTTGGAGATCTCCGAGGGCGGAAAGAAGGCGCGCTTTGAAGGAACGGTGCCCTCCGGAATGATCTTGGTGGACGGCCTTGGTGTAGGGGATGTGGGAAGCGTTGTCCTTCGGGACAGAAAGCTCCTTTCGGAAGAGGGCATTATTACCGTGGTTGCGGCTGTGGACCCTTACGAAAAATTCCTTGTGGGAGATGTGCAGATCATTACCCGCGGCTTTGTATATGTCCGTGAGAGCGAGGATCTGATGGAAGAGATTCGCACGGTTTCTAGAAGAGCCATTGAGTCTGCTTTGGACAGCGGCCTTGATCTTGCCTCGGTAAAAAGCCGTGCAAGAGATGAGATCTCCAAGTTCCTTTTTGGAAGAACACGCCGTCGCCCCATGGTGCTTCCCGTGATCGTAGAGATCTGAAGATGAAAAAATCGACAAATTTTTGTCGATTTTTTTGTTTGGTTTTTTATTTCTTTTTCTAAAAAACACTTGATTTTTTGATCTTTTTTTGTATAATTATGATAGGTGTATCTTAGAGTAACTATTCATATGCCTCTATGTGATCATTCTATCTTTTCAAAAAGGAGAAAAAATATGTTAAAAAAGAAGAATCTCTCCGTAATACTTGCAGTGGTGCTTTTGTGCGCTTCTGTCCTGGGCGTTCTTTTTCTCGGCGCGCAGGCAGCAGGTACAAAGTATTATATGACTGTAGGAGATTCGGCTGGCGCCTATGAAGATAAGGTTCCTGCCGATATGAGTTTTATTAAAAACTATGACGGCGTAGCGGATGCAGTTGCTGCGGCAAAAGGCCGCACTTGGGCGAAGGGGGATACTCTCACTATCTACATCGCAAATTCCAATACGACTGCGGTTGGTTCTGTGAATAGTGGGCAAGGAAGACAACTTTTCGGCACCTATACGATCTTTCGCGCAGATAACACCAAGCTCCCCATCACCATTGACGGTGACGATCCTTCTACTGCGGATACAAACGAAAAGTATGCCCTTCCTGTGGGTACTTTTGCATACAAGGACGAGGTAGGCGTTCCTGCGGCTATTTGCGCAAACGACTATACATTTAAGAATCTTAATTTATCTTCTTGGGCGATAACCAATTTCAGACTTTATTCCGGTAGCGGCAGAGTTACCTTTGATACCGTAACCTTAGGTTCTGCCAGCAGCTACTCCGGAGAAGTGATGCACATCTTCTCTCAGGTTCCTTCTCAGACTGCTATGACCGGATGGACGAAAGCGAAGTGGGAAGCAAACCTGACTGACGGTCTTTTGGATAGCTCCTTTACCTTTATCAATACCACCTACGGCTACAATACGGGTACCGTTGCTACCCGTTCCTATCATTCCGGCGTTCCTGCTGAGGGTGTCGCCAAGACCTATGTGCCTGATATGACCGTTATGCCCAATATGTTCAGAAATAAGATCGTTATCGGAAATGGCGCTAAGGTTGGATCTCCTTATTTCTATTCTAAATCTAACAAGCCCGAATATGTTTCGGAATTAGCAGACGGTCTTAAGGCAGACAGAGCGGCCGGCGAAAATGTGATTGAGATTCTCGACGGTGCGACTGTTTCTGTTGTTTACGGAATGCGTAACCTCTTAACTAAAGCTGAAGGCAACAACTTGATTTGCAATGTAAAAGGAGGCAAAGTCTCTGCTTTGCAGTTAGGGCCTGCTGAGGCTACGGATACTTATACCGGCAACATTACGATCAACTGGACCGGCGGTACCGTCGGCAGATACGGTATCGTACATACCGGAACCGTTATCGGCAATGTGTATAACAATATCAAGAATCAAAATTTGGATAGCGTTACCGGTCTCACAGCAGACAAAGGCTTCGGCATAGGCTACGGCGCTACTGCTACCATTCAGGGATCTCTTTATAACAATTTTGTTAATTGTACCCTTGCTGGTACTACCACTGTCAACGGTACCATTTCCGACACCTTGAGCAACACCCTTACCGATTGTACTCTCTCCGATCAGGTTCATCTGGGCGCAAAAGGAGTTGCTCCCAATATCGTCAACACCCTTTCCGGTACCATTAATACAACAGACAATTACGCTTATCTTGGTGCAAACACCGAGACGATTACTGGTAGTATTACTAACAACATCGCTTGTAAGTGGGTTTATACCGGTGCGGATAAAGCTCCCTGTTTGCTTGGCGGATCTTCTGCTGCTGCCAGTAAAATAGAAGGCAAAATTACCAACAATATTCTGGATGGTGCATACATCGGTACGACTTTTATTGCCGGTTCTAACAATGGAACCGTTGCTTCTATTGAAAACTATATCAAGGGCGGCGAGGTGAAGAACTTCCTTGGAGGAAACTCCTTTAACAACACCGCGGATCTTTCAAGCATTAAAAATGTTTTGACCGGCGGTGTTATAGGTACTTTCCGCGGCGCTTCCGGCGAATACAAAGCGGCAGATGCAGAAAAAGGTACTGCTGAGGAGTATGCGGTAGTCAGCAAAGTTGAGAATATTATCGGTCAGAAAAATGAAGACGACAGCTTTAGCGGTGATGCCCATATTTATACCTACTACGGCGGCGCTTATGACGATCAAGTCGGATCGTAGCCATGTCGTTCTGTGGGCCAAGGAGTTGATAA
>JAZUOK010000222.1:0-1601 GCA_045604665.1 Eubacteriales bacterium
ATGATGCGGCGTACCACCATGGATCCTGCTACCCGCAGACTGATCCGCATTATGCCCGAGGATGAGATCGCTACAAGAGAAATGTTTGAGGTTCTTTTGGGCGATGATCTTGACGGCAGAAAACGCTATATCTCCGAAAACGGGCATTTGTATATCGATATGGCGGATGCGTACTGATGGATTTTTATCGCACGGTGCGCGGCTTTGCGGAAAGCCGCTTTACAGAGAAAAAAAGTGAATTTATCGGTTGGACAAAGCCTTGTGATACTTGGGAAGAGGCAAAGGCTTTTGTAGATGAGGCAAGAAAAGCCTTCCCCGATGCCAGGCATTTTGTTTCCGCCTTTATCAATAAGGAAGGAAATGTGCAGCGCTTTGACGACGATGGTGAGCCCAAGGGCACAGGGGGGATCCCTATGCTGGAGGTTCTGAAAAAAGAAGAGGTCACGGGCCTTTGTGTGGTGGTGACCAGGTATTTCGGCGGTATTTTGCTTGGGGCAGGGGGCCTTGCAAGAGCCTATGCCAGAGGAGCAAGAGACGCCATCGCTGCTGCAGGGATCTGCAGATTTTCAAGGTTTTACAAAGGGAAGATCGAGATTCCCTATCCTCTTTTTTCCAAGGTGGAATTTGAACTGAATGCAAGAGGGTACCGTCTAACGGGAAAGGAATTTTCAGAGGGAGTCATTCTTTCTCTTCTTGTTTCCGAGAAGGAGAGGGTGGGACTTGAAAATCTTCTTGCCGATCTTTCCGGCGGCAAAATAAAGCTTGAGATCGTAGGTGATACCTTTGCAGAAGAAGATGCTTGAAATAGGATCCTACCTTTTGGAAATATTCCCCGAAAAGACGAAAGAGATCTATTCGGATTTGACTGTTTATGAGGGAGACAACGAGGCGGTTCGGTATTTTCATCATTTGTTGCCGAAGGCGGCGAAGGAAAGCATAGCATTTCTTGAAAGCCTTGGGGTGGATGCGAGGAAAATATCCGTAGCGCGGCCCTTGACAGCGCCAGATGAAAACGGCGAGATCCTTTACCTTTGTACTGCCCGTTTTTGCGGTAAGGTTTTAAAAGGGGGCGATACGACCCCCAGACAAAGTGAGGAGATCGCGGGGATCAGCGCGGTCTTTGTTTCCGAGAAAAAGGAGTTTACTCCCGGTATTTCTTTTTCATCGGATGCGGCGGTGGAGATCCGCTTTGTGATCCCACTTCCCTTTGATCCTACTTTTTTTGAATGAAAAAGAGCAGACAAGTGTCTGCTCTTTTCTTTAGAATTGGCTAAGGCGCAGCTTTTGCTGCGCCTTAGTAGGGGTATGGCCTGATGTACGAAGGTCCGGATGCCTTCAATCATATTGTATGCATAAAGCTTACAAAAAAATGATGAACTGAGTATTTCATAAAAAAAGACTTGCCAAGTGGCAAGTCTTTTTTGTGCGTTTTTTTATTTGTCGAGGTTTTCTTCCATTTCCTTCTGGATCTCGGGATCGTAGGAAAGAATGGGAGCTACGTCCTTTTTCTTCAGCTTGCGGTCTACGTAGTTCTTGGTGATCTTGACCACCAAGGGAGAGAGGGCAACGACTGCGATCAGGTTGGGGAACATCATCAGACC